>NZ_JBSGZV010000007.1:0-224971 GCF_053611185.1 Streptomyces sp. NPDC054834
GCCCCGAGCCGGACCCGGCTCGGGGCGCCCCCTGCTGATCGGGGCATTTCGGACTAAGGTCTGCTGTGTGACAGCGCACCTCCGGGCGGTCCCGGCGCTGGTCGCGGCGGCCTTCGTGCTGCTGCACGTCTTCGGCTACCCGGCGACCCGCTTCTCCAACGACTCCTACCGCTACGCCCGCGAGGCGTACGAGTTCCTCGGCGACTCCCCGCACACGGCCACCCGGAAGGCCGTCGCCGCCTACTGCGAGGACACGGCCAAGCTGGTCCACCGCAACCGCATGCTCGACCAGCTGAAGTTCCGCGGACCGGGCCGCGAGGCCGAGTACGCGGCCGCGTGCGAGAAGAAGTACGCGGGCGGCCTCGCGCCCACCGACCCGCGCTACGAGCAGATCTTCCACACCCGGCCCGCCTACCCGCTGATCGCCGCCCCCTTCGTGGCGCTGCTCGGCGCCAAGCCCGGACTCACCCTGGTCGCACTCGCGTTCACCACGCTCGCCGGATTCCTCGTGTACCTGCTGCTGCGCGCACTGCGGGCGCCGCCTCCCGCCGCCGTACTCGGCCAGGTCCTCTACTACGTGACCCCACTCGCCTCCTGGGGCGGCCGGCCGCTCACCGAGGGCCCGGCGCTCGCCCTGATGACCGCGCTGCTGCTCGCCTCGGTGTGGCTGCTGCAACGCCGCGTCCTGCCCGGAGCCGCGCTGTTCACCGGCGCCTTCGCACTCGGACTCGCCGTCAAGTACTCCAGCTTCCTGCTGGTGGCCCCCTTCCTGGCGGCCGCCGCGTGCGCCTCGCTGATCTTCGTCCGCCGCACCCGGCACCGCGGCACCTACGGACTGGCCGGGCTCTCGGCGGCCGGCGCACTGGCCGCGCCGGCCCTGGGCGTGCTCCTGGACCTGCCCGGTATCGCCGACTCGCTCCAGGACACCTTCACCCTGCACTGGACCCGGCCCGAGATCGCCGATCCGTGGCGGGCCCTCGCCCGCCTCGACTACGACTACTGGTGGCAGTGGCTCCAGAAGGAGGGCCTGGCACCCATGCTGCTCTTCCTGCTCGCGGTGGGGGCCTGGGGTGTGTGGCGGCGCTCGGTGCCGGTCGCCCTGTGCGTGATCGCCATGGGCCTCACCGGGTTCGCGACGACGGTGGCGCACCCGCTCGCGATCGAACTGGACCGGCTGTACGTCCCGGTGTGGCTGATCCCCGTGATCGGCGTGCCGCTGGCACTCGACCGGCTGTGGCGTACGGCCCCGGAACGGGGGAGCGCGGCGTCGCCCGGCCCGGCCGGGTCTACCTCAGCACGCCGGCCACCAGCCGCGCCACCCGTCGCACCGTCGGGCGGGCCATCCTGCGGGCGACCGGGCGGATCAGGTGAGCGGTGACGCCGGCCGGCCGCCAGCGCACCTGGAGGCGGCCCGGGCCGCGGCCCTCCGGTTCCACCGTCAGACGGTGGTGGGCGGTACGGGTGGTCAGGGAGGGAAAGGCCGGGGGAGCCAGCAGGACGCCCGTGTGGGCGAGGCCCTGCTGTCCGATGCGGAGCACAGGGTGACGGATGCCGTCGAAGCCGTGCAGGGGCAGCGGCGCGGCGGCCAGGTCGAAGCGGACCTGTCCCTCGAAGACACCGGGGCGCACCGGGTCGAGGCGGAAGGGAAGGGTGAGCCGGCGCCGGCCGGGGCTGAGGAGGAGGGCGGCGCGCTGCGGGCCGACGGGGAGGCGCAGTCCCGGGTCGTAGGTGCGGATCGTCAGGTCGAGCGACGCGCCGGGGCCGGGGGTGAGCTGCGTGATCTCATGGCGGAACAGGGCGCTGGGGAAGGGACGCGCGTCCAGGTCCAGATCGGTCACGTCCAGCTCGCGGCGGGCCCGGATCGTCCCCGGGACGCGGTCGCCCCAGTACGTGGCGTCGCCCTCGGGACCGGGTGTCACCTGTCTCGGCGCGACCGCGTGGCCCAGGCCGCGTGCGGCTTCCCGGGCCTCGGACAGGCGGCCGTCGCGGACGAGCTGGAGGACGACGCGCTCCGGGCGCGGGAGGCGGGCGTACGCGCCGGGCTCGAGCGAGTCGAGGTACGGGGTGACGATCCGGGCGAAGGACGCAAGCCACTCCTCGTCCCGGTACGGCAGGTCCCCGGCGTACATCCGGAAGTCGTGCTTGAGGAACTTGTAGTCCTTGTCCTCCCGCAGCGACTCGTGCCCGCTCTCGGTGAGGAACTCGTCGATCAGCCGCTGGACGTGGACGCGGTCGCGGACGTTGGTGAGTTTGTGCCGCTGGTTTGAGATCGAGGCGGCGCCGGCGTCCGCGTACGGGTCTATGTACCAGTGGTAGACCGGCTGCGGGATGATCGTGAACGACTTCGCCAGACAGTACGCCTGCGCCGAGAACAACTGGTCCTCGTAGTGGATGCCCTCGGGAAAGCGCAAGCCGTGCCGGTCCAGGAAGGAGCGGGCGTACATCTTGCTGGTCGCCAGGTGCTCGAACAGGAGGCGGGGGTCCGCCTCGATGCCCCGCAGCGTGCGGCGCTCGGCGACCAGGTGCGGCATCCAGGTCGAGCGGCGCCCGTTGTCCACCCGTATGCGCCGCACCGCGCCCATCGCGAAGTCGATCCGGCGCTCTCGGTGCGCGGCCAGGAGCAGTTCGACGGCGTTCGCGGGCAGTTCGTCGTCGCTGTCCAGGAACATCAGGTACGGCGCCCGGGCGATCTCCAGGGCGCGGTTGCGCGGGGCGCTGCACCCCCCGCTGTTCTCCGGCAGCCGGAGGTAGTGGATACGGGGGTCCTCGGCCGCCAGTCGCCGTGCCACCGCCGGCGTGCCGTCCGTCGAGTGGTCGTCGCTGATGATGATCTCGATGCCGGGGTGGGTCTGCCGCCGCAGCGAGGCGACCGCCCGGGGCAGGCGCGCCGCGTCGTTGTGGACGATCACCGTCACCGTGGCATCGGGACGGTCGGGGTACCGGGGGACAACGGGGGTCATGAAGCCGCCTCCTCGGGGGTCGGCGCCGGTGTGCGCTCCTCGACGGGGATCACCGGCGGCAGCGATTCCTCGCTCTCGCCGAGGAAGACCCGCCGCACGACCCGCTCGGCGGCGCGCCCGTCGTCGTACTCGCAGAAACGGCGCCGGAAGGCGGCCCGTGCCTTCGCCGCGCCCTCGTCCCGCCAGGCGCCCGTGGTGAGGATCTCCGCCAGTTCCTCCTGGGTGCGGGCCACCTGGCCCGGCGGTTCGGCCATCAGGTCGAAGTAGACACCGCGGGTCGTCGCGTAGGTCTCCCAGTCGTCGGCGTAGACCACCATCGGGCGGTCGAGGCAGGCGTAGTCGAACATGATCGACGAGTAGTCCGTGACCAGCGCGTCCGCCGCCAGGCACAGGTCCTCGACCGGGTCGTACGCCGAGACGTCGACGACCCTCCCGGTGCGGCGCAGGCCGGCCAGCGGGGAGGCCGAGCCGCCGTAGAAGTAGTGGCCGCGCACCAGCAGGACGGTGTCCTCGCCGAGGCGGTCGGCCAGGGTCGCCAGGTCCAGGCGGGGGGTCCAGCCGGCCTCGTAGTCGCGGTGCGTGGGGGCGTACAGGACGGCCCGCCGGCCCGGCGCGATGCCCAGGCGGTCCCGGACGGCCCGTACGCCCTCGGCGTCGCAGGTGTGGAAGACGTCGTTGCGCGGATAGCCGTAGTCGAGGGAGGTGTACCGCGAGGGGTAGGCGCGCTCCCACATGCGGGTGGAGTGGCTGTTGGCGGAGACGCTGTAGTCCCACTTGTCGATGCGGGCCAGCAGGGCGGCGAAGTCCATGCCCTGGGCGGCGGCCGGATGCTCCATCTGGTCCAGGCCCATGCGTTTGAGCGGGGTGCCGTGGTGGGTCTGGAGGTGGATCGCGTCGGGCCGTTTGACCACCGCGCCCGGGAAGTTGACGTTGTTGGTGAGGTACCTGGCCGTGGCCAGCACCTCCCAGTAGCGGCGGGTGCCGGGGACGACGTGGTCGGTGCCGGGTGGCAGGAGCGGCACGTTCTCCTTGGTCACCACCCACACGGGGTGGATGTGGGGGGCGAGTTCGGCGAGCTTCGCGGCGATCGCGGCCGGGTTGCAGGCCACCCCGCGGTTCCAGTAGGCGGCGAACACCGCCAGGCCGGGGTCGACCGGGCGGCCGAGGGCCCGGCGGTACTGGTGGTCGCGGAGCTTGGCGCCCAGTTGCCGCCTTCGGCTCCGCAGCGTCGCCTTCGTCGCGCGGCGGGTGCGGTTGGCGGCCTGGAAGGCGCGGTAGCGGGTGTAGGCGCCCTCCTCGAGCAGGGCGCGGCGGACGCCTTCCAGGCCGGCCGGGCGGCGGTGGTCCGGCGTGCGCCAGCGGACCGCCGCCAGGGAGGCCCGGCGGAAGAACTCCCGGGCCACCGGCTCGGGCAGGGGCTCGCGGGCGAAGGTGCGCAGCAGCTCGCGGACCATGAGGTCGTAGAGGACCGCGCGCGTGTCGGGGCGGTCCTTGGCCAGGGTCAGCAGCGTCTCGTAGCGGTCGACGAGGGCGTAGCGGTCCTCGGGGGCCACGGGGGGCAGGCTCTCGGCGCGCAGCCGGCGGTCGTCGTACGCCACCTGGTTCAGGCAGGCGATCCGTTCGGCGTGCAGCAGCGTCGCGTACGCCGCGCAGGGCTCGTCGTCGGTGCCGAGCTGTTTCTGGTGGGCCCGCCAGAAGCCGGCGCGCAGGGCGCGGTTGCCGAGCAGCGGGGTCAGGCGCAGCAGGTGGGGGGCCTCGTCGAGAGGGAGCTCGGCGCGGCCCGCCCGGGCCAGGAGGTGGCCGCCGCCGGAGGGTCTGCCGGAGGTCTGCCAGGTGCTGGTGGTGTGGTCGAAGAGGAGGACGTCGACCTCGTCGGGCAGTTCGGCGGCGCGCTCGGCGACCATGCGGGGGGCGCCGGCGGGCAGGCCGTCCTTGGCGTGGACGAAGTGCAGCCAGCGTCCGGACGCCCGCGCGGCGCCCGCCGCCCGGGCCGCCGCGTCGCCCGTCCCGGCCGGCAGGGGCAGCACCACCGTCTCCGGGGAGTGCCCCTCGGCGGTCTCCCGGGCCCAGTCGCCGACCGCGGCCACGATCACCTCGGCGTCCGGGAGCGGGTGGGCGTCCAGGGAGTCGAGGAGTGCCGTCAGGTGTCCCTGGGTGTTCGGCCCGTAGACGATGACGCTGAGCTCGGGCATCGCGGGGGACTCCTTCGCCTCGACGTCACCGGGGCCGCACTTTTCAGTTCATAGTCCCACCAATGGGATGAAAGGTGCGGACCTGGTTGCGCCGGCCGGGGGAGCTCAGGAGGGGAGGGAGACCTTCGGCTCCGGGTTCTTCTTCTTCGGCGCGGCCTTGGGCTTCTTGTCGCCGGTGAAGGCCTCGTACTCCTCGAGGACCTCCTCCGTCGGCCCGTCCATGCGCAGCACGCCGCGCTCCAGCCACAGCACCCGGTCGCAGGTGTCGCGGATCGACTTGTTGTTGTGGCTGACCAGGAACACCGTGCCGGCGTGCTCGCGCAGCGCGCGGATCCGTTCCTCGGAACGCTTGCGGAAGGCGGCGTCGCCGGTGGCCAGGGCCTCGTCGATCAGCAGCACGTCGTGGTCCTTGGCGGCGGCGATGGAGAAGCGCAGGCGGGCGGACATGCCGGAGGAGTAGGTGCGCATCGGGAGGGTGATGAAGTCGCCCTTCTCGTTGATGCCGGAGAAGTCGACGATGTCGTCGTACCGTTCCTTGATCTGCTCGCGGGTCATCCCCATGGCGAGTCCGCCGAGGTAGACGTTGCGCTCGCCGGTCAGGTCGTTCATCAGGGCGGCGTTGACGCCGAGCAGGGAGGGCTGGCCGTCGGTGTAGATGTGGCCGTTCTCCACCGGGAGCAGACCGGCCACGGCCTTCAGCAGCGTCGACTTGCCGGAGCCGTTGGTGCCGATGAGCCCGATCGCCTCGCCCCGGTACGCGACGAACGAGACGTTCTTGACCGCGTGCACCGTGCGGACGCCCGACGCCTTCTCGGCCTGCTTGCGGCGCAGCATTCGGTTGAGGGCGGCGGTGGCGGTGCCGCGTCCGGCGCCGGTGCCGTTGACCCGGTAGACGATGTCGACCCCGTCGGCGATGACGGTGGGGATGCGGGTGTCGTTCACGTTGTCAGCCACGGCCGTACGTCTCCTCAGCCTTCCAGAAGTAGATGAAGCCGCCGACCCCGGCGAGCAGGGCCCAGCCCGTGGCCGCCACCCACACGTGCGGGGGCAGTTGGTGGGCGTGGAAGCTGTCGATCAGCGCGAAGCGCATCAGGTCGATGTAGACCGCGGCGGGGTTGGTCTCCAGCAGGACCGTCACGATGTGCGGGAGGTGGTCCTTGTTGGTGAGCTTGTCGATGCTCCACATGACGCCGGAGACGTACATCCAGGTGCGCAGCACGAACGGCATCAGCTGTGCGATGTCCGGGGTCTTCGCGCCCATCCGGGCCATGATCATCGACATGCCCGCGTTGAACGTGAACTGGAGGCACAGTGCCGGGATCGCCAGCAGCCAGGAGGCGGCGACCGGGATGCCGAAGCAGAGCAGGATGACGACCAGCGCGGCCATCGAGAACAGCAGCTGCTGGAGCTGCTGGAGGCAGAAGGAGATCGGCAGCGCGGCCCGCGGGAAGTGCAGTGCCCGTACGAGGCCGAGGTTGCCCGAGATGGCCCGGGTGCCCGACATGATCGAGCTCTGCGTGAACGTCCAGATGAACACGCCCGTGACCAGGAACGGGACGTAGTCCGGGACCCCGTGCTTGGTGCCCAGGAGCACACCGAAGATGAAGTAGTAGACCGCCGCGTTGAGCAGCGGGGTCATGACCTGCCAGACCTGGCCGAGCTTCGCCTGGCTGTACTGGGCGGTGAGCTTGGCGGTGGCGAAGGCGCCGATGAAGTGGCGCCGGGCCCAGAGCTGGCGGACGTACTCGGGCAGGGAGGGGCGGGCGCCGCTGACCGTGAGGCCGTGCCGGGCGGCCAGGGCCGCGAGGTCGTCGTCGGCCGGGACCGCGGTCGCGGGCGGTGTGTGGAGAACCTGGCTCACATCCGCTGCTTTCGTTCGGGGGGAGGGGGGTGCGTGCGTCCGGGCTGCCGGGTCCGCGTCGCCTGGCGTTTCCTTACGCGTCTCTTCACGTTTTCTTACGTCGGGACGGGACCGTATCGTCGCAACGTGAGAGTAGGCCCAATCGACGTCGGAACGCAACCGTTTCGTCGCAACGCCCTATGCTGGACGGTATGACGACGAACGCCGACGAGCCCCAGACGCGTCCGCGCCGACGGACCCCCGCCGGGGCCGCCGTACTCCGGGAGGACGTGACCGAGGCGATCCGGGCGGCCGTCTTCGAGGAACTGGCGGCCAGCGGCTACGCGCGCATGTCCATCGAGGGCATCGCGCGCCGCGCCGGTGTCGGCAAGACCGCCGTCTACCGTCGCTGGCGCTCCAAGCTGCACCTCGTCCTCGACGTCGTCTCGGCGCTCGCCGTGATGGGCCTGCCCGTACCGGACACCGGCTCCCTCGAGGGCGACCTGCGGCTGCTGTACGAGCTGACCTCCCGCGCGCTGCGCCACCCCGTCGCCTCGCAGATCATCCCCGACCTCCAGGCCGAGGCGGCCCGCAACCCCGACATCGCCGAGGCCATGCAGAAGGCCCTGCGGGACGGTCAGGAGGGCGTCGCCAGCAAGATCATCGCGGCGGCCGAACAGCGCGGCGAACTCCGCCCGGGCATCAACGACGAACTGGCCCTCGACCTGATCTCCGGCCCCCTGTACTGGCGCTCCGTCGTCATCCGCAGCCCGAGACTCCCCAAGGGCTACCTGCCCGCACTGGCCAAGGCGACGGCGGCGGCCCTCAAGGCCCTTTGAGTCACACGCTCACCTGCGCCGGACCTATGACGAGGCGTTGGGCCAGTCCCGCCAGGTCCGCCGCGCTCAGCACCCGCCCGTCGAACCCGGGCAGCGGCACGTGCAGGACCTCGGTCCAGCGGGTCGGTACGGCGTGGATGCCGTGGACGGCTCCGGCCAGGCCGCCGGTGACGACCGCCACGGTATCCGTGTCGCCGCCCAGGTCGACGGCGGCGCGCACCGCGTCCTCGTACGTGGACGTGGTCCGCAGCGCCCGGACGGCGGAGCCGAGGCAGGGCCAGACGGCTCCGTTGAACTCGGTGGCGAGATCCGGGTGCCAGCCGGGGGCGAGGACGACGGCGTACCGCTCCCGGTGATCGGGGTGGACCGACCGCAGTGCCTCCGGTACGGCGGCGAGCGGATCGCCTCCGTCCAGGGCGACCCGCACCAGTTCGTGGAAGACGGCCGTGCCCTCCCAGGCCGCCCGGTCCCCGTGGGTGAGCGCGGCCAGACGGCGGGCGGCGTCCATCGTCGCCTCCCGCCCCAGGGCGGCGAAGCGCACGGCGGAAGGCGCCGCCCTCATCAACGCCCCGTTCCCGGCCGCACGCCCACTGCTCTGGAAATGCAGTGCCGCCGCCAGGTCCCACGGGTCGCCGCTGCCGAGCACCGCCTCCGTCTGGAGGCCGATGTCCTTCGGATCGGCGGCGGCCCACCGCTGGAACCGCCGGAACACGTCGGGGAGGTCCAGTCCGCCGAGCTCCAGCAGCGACTCGGCGACCAGCACGGCCATCTGCGTGTCGTCGGTCGCCTCGCCGGGGTCCCAGCCGCCGCCCCCGCACATCTCGCCGCCCTGCCCGGCCTGTGGGAAGCGGGCGGAGAAGGCGCCCTCGGGCCGGAACTCGAAGGGGGCGCCCAGAGCGTCGCCGACGGCGGAGCCGACGACGGCGCCGGCCGCGCGCTCGACGCGCTCGACGCGCTCGGCGCGCTCGGCGCGGAGGGAATCGGTCACCCGGGCAGCGTAAGGGTGTCGGCCGTTAGGTGGGCCCTCAGGAGCGGGCCGCCTCCGGGTGCAGTCGCAGCCAGCCCTCCCAGGCCGAGCTGATCATGTCCTCGACGTCGTACTTGGCCTCCCAGCCGAGTTCGACGGCGATGCGGTCGGCGGAGGCGACGACGCGGGCGGGGTCGCCGGGGCGTCGGGGGGCGACCGTCGGGGGGCGGTTGTAGCCGGTGATCGCGTTGATGCGGTCGATCATCTCGCGGACCGACACTCCCTCCCCGCGGCCGATGTTGAAGGTCAAGTCGATGCCGGGGGAGGACTGGAGGGCACGGGCGGTGGCCACATGGGCCTCGGCCAGGTCCACCACGTGGATGTAGTCGCGGACGCAGGTGCCGTCCGGGGTCGGGTAGTCGTCGCCGAAGATGCGCGGCGAGGCGTCCTGCGAGAGCTTCTCGAAGACCATGGGGATGAGGTTGTGGACGCCCGCGTCCGCGAGCTCCGGGCCGGCCGCGCCCGCCACGTTGAAGTAGCGCAGCGACGCGGTGGACAGCCCCGTGGCCCGGCCCGTCGCCCGCACCAGCCACTCACCGGCCAGCTTGGTCTCGCCGTACGGGGACATCGGCGCGCACGGCGTCTCCTCGGTCACCAGCTCCCCGTGGCGCGCGGCGTCCGGCATGCCGTACACGGCCGCCGAGGACGAGAACACGAAGGACGCGACTCCGGCCGCCGTCGCCGCCTCCAGCAGGACCCGCAGGCCCTCCACGTTCTCCCGGTAGTAGTGCAGCGGGCGGTCCACCGACTCGCCCACCTGCTTCTTGGCCGCGAGGTGGACGACCCCGGTGACGGAGTGCTCGGCCAGGGTGCGCGCCAGCCGGACGCCGTCCAGCGTGGAGCCCGCCACCAACGGGACCCCTTCCGGGACGCGGCCGGCGATGCCGCTGGACAGGTCGTCGTACACCACGGCCTGTTCCCCCGCCTCCGTCATCGCCCGCACGACGTGCGCCCCGATGTAACCGGCGCCGCCGGTGATCAACCAGGTCATGTGGCCGTCCCCTCGTTCCGTGGCCCGTGGCGGTGCGTCGGTCGCCCGCCCGCCCGGCGCCACTTCTCAGTGAAGCAGGCGACGCAGCCGTTCGCGGAAAAGCCCGAAAGCTCCCCGTATGCCCGTGATCACGAGCAGTGCCGGCGTTCCGGAGCGCGTGGCGTACGGCCGCACCAGCAGCAGGCCGTGCCGGACGCTCGGCAGGGCGCGCGGGCGCAGCGGACCGGCGCCCGCGACGGCGTGCGCCGTCACCTCGCGGTGGGCGCCGCCGGTGAAGCGCACACGCAGCCGCAGGTCCCACGTGCCCGGACCGAGCGCGCCCGCGTCGACGGACGCCTCCGCCGTCCAGGAGGCGCCGCCCGCGGCCGGTACGAGCGCGGAGGTACGGCGCTGGGCCGGGCGCCCGTCCTCCCGCCGCAGCCACTCCACGTCCACCGCCTCCGGCCCGGCGTGCGCCACCCGGCCGTACAGGTCGTGCAGCCGCAACCGCACACGCGTCTCCCGCGCGCGGGGGCGCAGTTCCGCGTCGACGGCGAACGGGAGAAGCCGGACCGGGCAGGTGAGCAAGGGGGCCAGGGTGATCTGCGGGAGGCCGGCGGACCAGACCGGGGTGCCGTCCGGGGCCCGGGCGTAGGGAGGGAGCAGGCGGGCCGGGCGGGCGGCGAGCTCCCTGAGGCGGGGCAGGTCGCGGGGTTCGGGGGACTCCAGGACGACTCGTGCGATCAGCCGGCCGGGCGCGGCCGGGCCGCGCTCCCAGTCGGCGGCGTCGTACGCGGCGAGGTACGCCCGCGTGTGCGCCCACCACGCGCGCCGGTAGTGCGCGTCCCGCTCCTGAAGCTCGCCCGCGTACATGCGCAGTTCGTGGTCGAGGAACTTGGCGCGGGCCGCCCGGGCCAGCTCCTTCTGCCCCGCGCCCAGCAGGATTTCGTACGCCAGCGCGCAGGCCGCCGTCCGCGCCCGCCAGTTGTCGATGCCGGCCCGGTCCAGGGAGAGCGACAGCCGGTCGGCCGAACGGCGCACGTGCCACACGTACACCGGGTCCGGCACCAGGGCGATGCGCGGCCCGGCGGCCAGCACGCGCGCGGTGAAGACGAAGTCCTCGTAGAGGAAGCGGCCCTCGGGGAAGCGGATGCCGTGTTCGCGCAGGAAACCGGTGCGGTAGAGCTTGTTGACGCAGAGCGTGTCGTGGACCAGGCGGGGGCGCTCGGACGGGCGCGCGAGGACGGAGTGCGCCTTGTGCAGGCGCGCCTGCCATGGCTGTTCGCGCCCTGAGGGAAGCTCCCGGCGCACGCACAGCCCGCTCGCCACCTCCGCGCGCGCCCCGGTCGCCGCCGCGAGCAGCACGTCGACCGCGCCGGGCGGCAGTACGTCGTCGCTGTCGAGGAACATCACGTACGGCGCCGTGACCGCGTCCAGCCCCGTGTTGCGCGAGCTGCCGCATCCGCCGCTGTTGACCCGGCGGCGCAGCACCCTCAGCCGCGGCTCCCCGGCGGCCAGCCGGGCCAGCACCTCGGGGCTGCCGTCCGTCGAGCAGTCGTCGACGGCCAGGACCTCACGTACGGCCGGCCCCTGGGCGAGCGCGGAACGCACCGCGTCCGTCACACGGCCGGCGTCGTTGTACCCGATGACGACCACGCCGACTTGTGGGGGCTGCGCGAGGTCCGGGGGTATGGCGGACATGTAACGGAATCATAGGAACGATGGGTATTCATCCGCTAATGGGGGCTCAGCGCTCGATGTGGAAGACGACCGGAGGAGGAGCGGGGTTCAGTCAGGGGCGGGATCTCCGCGACCGGGGGCCGGGTGGAGCGCCACAGCCGGGTGAGGGAGAGCACGGCGGCCGTCGTGAGGAGCCCGTTGCGCAGCAGCATCAGCAGGCAGCCCGTCCAGGTGCATCCCATGACCTCGCGGTAGAGCGTGGGATAGGCGACGGCACTGACCGCGCTCGCCGCCACCACCAGCGCGGCCACCGGGCGCTGGACGGTGTGCCGGGAGGTGAGGCAGACGGCGGCCAGTCCGATCAGCCAGATCATGTACTGCGGGCTGATGACCCGGCTGGTGACGGTGAACAGCAGTACGGCGCACAGCGCGGCGTCGTAGGGCGTCGCCTCGGTCCAGTGCCGGGCCCGTACCCGCCACAGCACCAGCAGCGCGAAGGCGACCGCCGTGAGCGCGAGGGAGGCGTCGGCAACGGCGGAGACGTGCGGGCCGAGGAGCTCGACCGCGCCGTACCGGTAGCGGGCCCGGCCGGGCCAGCCCGCGTGGGTGGCGAGGCTGAGCGCGGTCCCGCCGAGGGACTCGATCTGGACGCCCCGGTTCCCCTGCTGGCGCACAAAGGCCAGGGGATTGCTGAACAATCCGGCGAGGATCCCGAAGACGAGCGCCCCCGCACCCGCCGCCCACGTCCACGCCGACCGCGTCGCACGCCCCCTGGGCACCCCGAGCAGCACCAGCGCCGGCCACACCTTCACCAGCCCGCCCAGCGCCGCGAACACCCCGCCCCCGCGCGGGGAGCGCGACAACGCCAACAGGGAGATGACGGCGAATGCCGTGACCTGCACGTCGTACCGCGCGAGCGGCACGTGCAGCAGCAGCGGCAGGGCACCGACCCACAGCGCCGCCCCGCCCAGGCTGCGGCCGGGCCGGGTACCCGCGCGGGCCAGCGCCAGTGCGATCAGCGCGTCGGCGGCGAGCGTGAGGGCCACGAACGCCTGGAAATAGGTCAGCCCGGGCAGCAGCCCCGGCGCCAGCAGCACCGCGCCCGCGCCCGGCGGGTACTGCCACAGCTTGTCGTGCGCCGGGAAGGCGCCCCGGGACAGGGTCTCGTACCAGTTGAAGTACAGCCGCCACACCTCGCGCGCCACCGAGCCCCGCCCCAGGAGGAGAGCGGAGTTGTGGGCGAGCAGCCACAGCATCGCGGCACGGGTGGTCAGCCAGACGACGGCGAGGGAGAGCAGTCGGCGGTTCATCCCTGGGAGCGTAAGCCGCGAGGATGGACTATTCATGTCGATACGCCGTCAATACTCACCAAACATTGGCTAATCGCAAAAGATCGGGCCGTGGTGAACTTTCGTCCCCTGGTCAACCCGGAGTCGAGTCGTGTCCGTCGCGGGGCGGCGGTGGCCGTTCCCACGGCCGTGATGCTCGTGCTCGGACTGTGGGGGCTCGACCGCGGCGGCATGTGGCGCGACGAGGCGGTCACCTTCCAGGTGGCACGGCGCACGGTGCCGCAGATCTGGCGCCTGCTGCACGGGGTCGACGCGGTGCACGGCGTGTACTACCTGCTCATGCACGCCGTCCTCGCCCTCCACCCCGGCGAGGTCCTGCTCCGGCTGCCGTCGGTGTGCGCGGCGGCACTGGCCACGGGCCTGGTCGCCGCGCTCGGCACCCGGCTGGCCCGGCTCCGCGTCGGACTGTGGGCCGGGCTGCTGTACGCGGTCACGCCGATGGTCGGGCACTACGCACAGGAGGGCCGTTCCTACGCCCTGGTCGCGGCCGGCGCGGCGGGGGCCACCCTGCTCCTGGTGCGGGCGGTGCCGGCCGGCGGCCGGGCCTGGTGGGCGTACGGCACGGTCCTCGGCGTCACCTGCTGGCTGCACGAACTCGCGATCCTGCTGCTGCTCGCCCACGCCGGGACGCTCGCGCTGGCCCGGGTGCCGGCCGGGGTGTGGCGGGGCTGGGGCCGCGCGGCCGGGGCCGTGACGCTGACACTGCTGCCGATGGTGGTGATCTCGCACGCCCAGTCCGCGCAGCTGGCCTGGGTGCGGGAGCCGACGATGGAGACCGCGGGGGCGTTGCTGCGGGAGTTCGCGGGACCGACCTCCGGCGTGTACTGGGCCTGCCTGGCCCTGGCGGCCCTCGGGCTGACGCGGCTCGTGGGCGGCCGCGGGGAGCTGACGTGTGCGGGGGTGGCGCTGCCGCTGGCGGTGGTGCCGCCGACGGTCCTCATGCTGGCCTCGCGCCTGACCCCGCTCTACGTCGACCGGTACGTGCTGTACGCGCTCGCGGGGGCGCCGCTGCTGGTGGCGGCCGGGGCGGACCGGGTGGCCGAGTTGCTGGGCCGCATCGGCCGTACTGCCGTACTGCTGGGACGCATCGGCCGTACGGCCGGACCGCTGGGACGCATCCGCCGTACGGCCGGACCGCTGGGACGCATCCGTCTCCAGAACCTGCGCGTCCCCTCCCCCCTCCTCACCCTCGCCGGCGTCCTCGCCGTCGCCCTCGCCTTCACCCACCAGTTGCCCGTCCTCCGCCAGGACCGCTCCCCGGACCACCGCCCCGACAACCTCGCCGCCATGTCCACGGACGCCGCCCGCGAACTGCGCCCCGGCGACCCCGTGCTCTTTCTGCCGTCGCACGCGCGGAGCACCGCGCTGGCCTACCCGGCGGGCTTCCGCGGCGTCCGGGACGTGGCGCTCGCGGCGGGCGCGCCCGCGTCCGGCACGCTGTACGGGCGTGAGGTGGACCCGGACCTGCTGCGCCGCAGGCTGGCCGGGCTCGACCGGGTCTGGGTCGTCGCCGAGCGGCGCTTCGTCCGCTCGCCCTGGTACCCCGGCGACCCCACCGACCGGGCGAAACTGGGCCTCGTGCAGGGCCTGTTCGCGCTGCGGGAGGAACGGGCGCGCGACGGTGTGGTGCTGCGGCTCTACGTCCGCAGGACCCTGGCTACGGGCAGCCTGGCCCGTCCAGTGCGGCTGCGTCCAGGGCGGTGGTGAGCCGGTCGAGACGGGTGCGCAGCTCGCTGATCTCCTCCAGGTCGAAGCCGGTCGCCTCGGCGATGCGGCGCGGCACCTGGAAGGCCCGCTCGCGCAGCGCCGCGCCCTCCTCGGTCAGCCGCACCTCCACCGACCGTTCGTCGCGGGCGCTGCGCTCCCGGCGGACCAGGCCGGCCGCCTCCAGCCGCTTGACCAGCGGTGAGAGCGTGCCGGAGTCCAGGCGCAGGTGTTCGCCCAGCTTCTTGACCGGCAGGTCGCCGTGCTCCCACAGCACCAGCATCACCAGGTACTGCGGGTAGGTGAGGCCGAGGTCCTTGAGGGCCACGCGGTAGACGCCGTTGAAGGCGCGGGACGCGGCGTGCAGGGAGAAGCAGATCTGGCGGTCCAGGTGGAGCCAGTCGGCCTCGGGGGCAGGGGCAGGGGCAGGGGACGGGGTGGCGGTCATGGCTCCAGGATATAGCTCTTGCGGGTAATTCAGTTGTGCGCAATTGAGTTGTGTGCTCTACTTGTGGCCGTGAGGCGGCCCACCGAGGAGCCGCCGGAACATGACTTCGAGAGGGATGGTCATCCATGGACGCGCTCTACACCGCTGTCGCCACCGCCACCCACGGCCGCGATGGTCGCGCCGTGTCCTCCGACGGCAAGATCGACCTCAAGCTGGCCCCGCCGGTGGAGCTGGGCGGCAACGGCGAGGGCACCAACCCCGAGCAGCTCTTCGCCGCCGGTTACGCCGCCTGCTTCGGCAGCGCCCTCGGTCTGGTCGGCCGCCAGGCGAAGGTGGACGTCAGCGACGCCGCGGTGACCGCCGAGGTCGGCATCGGCAAGCAGGGCGAGGGCTTCGGCCTGAAGGTGACGCTGCGCGTCGAACTGCCCGACACCGTGGACGAGGCGACCGGCCGCAAGCTGGTGGAGACCGCCCACCAGGTCTGCCCCTACTCCAACGCCACCCGCGGCAACGTCGAGGTCGACCTCGTCATCGAGTAACCCCGGTCACCTCATCGAGTGAACCTCTCGCCCGGCGTGCCCTTGCGCGGGCACCGGCAGCGCACGCCGGACGAGAGGTTCCAGCAGCAGCGGCACCCCGACCACCGGCAGCAGCCAGGCCAGCACGATCAGCCGGTCGCCCCAGATGTTGATGTCGGGGTGCGCGGCCTGGGTGAGGATCCCGGTGCTCGCGGCCGCCAGCAGGAAGCAGCCGAACGCGCGCCGCCGCAGCGCGCCCCGCGCCCCGGCCGCCAGCGCCGCCAGGAACAGCGGCTCCCACAGCTGCCGCCGGATCCACTCCAGCCAGAAGCCGGCCTCCAGATGCTCCAGGTCCCGCCACGGGCGGACCCGGTCCGGGCGGGAGAAGTGGCCGGTGAGCAGGTCCTGGATGCTCTCCGATTCGGACGGGTAGTGCAGCATCCGGGCCAGCAGCACCGTCCCCAGAGCGGAGCAGCAGCCCGCGACCGCGATCGCCGTCACCCCGCGCCCCGGAGCCCGCCCGCGCCGTCGGCGCCGTACCGCGACCGCCGCGCCCGCGACGGCCAGGCATGCCCCGAGGAAGAGCGCCTGCGAGTGCTTCACCGGGAACAGCGCGAGCAGGGCACCGGCGGCCAGCGCCACCCCGGCCCGGGCCCGGCCGGTCAGGGCCAGCGCGCAGCCCCACAGCGCGACCAGGGTCAGCGCCAGCAGCAGGCCCTCGGTCATCGGGCGCATGGCGGTCGAACCGCACGGCAGCACGTAGAACAGCACCTGGCCGGTCAGGGCGAGCGACACGGGGACGGACAGGGCGCGCAAGGTCAGGAAGACGAGCACCCCGCCCGCGACCGTGACGACGACACCCGCCGCCCACACCCCCCAGGTCACCCCGAACACCGTGACGAACGGCACCAGGAACACCGGATAGCCGGGCCGTACCTCGAAGAACCGGCGCAGCCGCGGGCCCACGAACGGCGCGATGTGTCCGTCCGTCTGCCCGGCCCGCAGCCGCCGGTCCACCAGCCGCCACTCCTCGGCCCGGCACTCCGTGAACACCTGCCGGGTGGGGTCCGGCCGGTGGTAGCGCACCACGTTCACGCTCTGGCCCCGGCGCGCCAGGGACGCCCGGCCCTCGCACACCCAGTCGATGGTGGAAGCGGCCGCCGCACGCTTGTCCTCGCCGCGCAGACTCAACGCGTACGAGACGTAGCTCTTCGAGTCGGGGGTGTCCCGGCCGGTGACGTCGGCGAGCTGGAACAGCGCGAACACGGCGCCCAGGACCAGGACCCAGGTGCGCGGCCTCATGTCGACGCGAGCAGGTCGTGACCGGCGGCCGGACCGGGCACCAGGGCGGCCTCCAGCTCCGGCGTCGGCTCCCCCAGCATCAGCGTCCGTACCACCCGCTCGGCGGCCCGCCCGTCGTCGAACTCGCAGAACCGGGTCCGGAAGTCCGCCCGCAGCCGAGCCGACTCCTCGTCCCGCCACGACCCCGAGGCGAATAGCCACGCCAACTCCCGGTAGGAGCACGACACATGGCCCGGCGCCTCCGCCGTGATGTCGAGGTAGGCGCCCCGGCTCGCCACGTACGCCGGCCAGTCGTCGGCGTGCACGACGATCGGCCGGTCGAGGTTGGCGTAGTCGAACATCAGGGCCGAATAGTCGGTGACCAGCGCGTCGGAGGCGAGCATGACCTCCTCCACGTGCGGTTCGTCCGTCGCGTCCACCAGCACGCCCCGCCGGTGCAGTTCGGCGAGACCCAGCCCGCGCGCGGGACCCGTGGCGACGGTGGGGTGCAGCCGGACCACAAGGGTGTGGCCCTCGCCGAGGTCGGCGGCGAACCGGGCCAGGTTCACGCGGTCGACGTGGCCGCCCCGGCGGTAGTCGCGGCGGGTCGGCGCGTACAGCACGACCGTGTGCTCCTCCGGGATGCCGTGCCGGACCCGGAACCCGGCCCCGTCGCCGAGCGTTGCGTTGACGAGGGCGTCGTTGCGCGGGCTGCCGGTGCGGACCGAGGTGAAGTGGCAGGGGTAGGCCCGCTCCCACACCAGCTCGGAGTGGCGGTTGGCGACCAGGCTGTAGTCCCAGCGGTCGGCCCGGCGCAGCATCTGCGGCACGTCGAAGCCGTGCCGGGCACCGGGCTTGCCCAGCAGGTCGGCGCCCATGTACTTGAGGGGGGTGCCCTGATGGGTGTGGATGTACACGCTGCCGGCCCGCTTGACCAGGGTGCCGGGCCAGTTGACGTTGTTGACGAAGAACTTCGCCCGCGCGGTGACGTCCAGGTAGCGCGGGGAGTCGACGAGCACGTACTCGACGTCCGGGGGCAGCTGCCGCGCCTCCTCCGCGTCCCCGACCACCCACACCCCCCGGATGTGCGGCGCGAACTCGCGCGCCGCACGGTACACGGCCGCCGGGTCGCCGAGCACCCCCTTGTGGGAGAACGCCGAGTACACGGCGAGGTCCGCGTCCAGCGGGCGGCGGGCGTGCAGCCCGGCCAGCCCCCGCCTGGCCCGCCCGGCCACCGCCTTGCGGGCCTCCAGACCGCGCCGCCCGAGCTCCCGGCCGGCCCGTCCCGCCTGCCGCTTGACCTGGTACATCGCGTAGGTGCCGGTCAGCAGGCGGACCTCCCCGTCGACCCGGGCGCCCGCGGGCCGGTGCCCGGCGAACATCCGGGCCGTGCGGCGGAAGAACTCCGCCTTGTCGGAGGGCGGCAGCCGGTCCGGCTTGGCCAGGATGTCCAGGCAGTGCTCGCCCATCTTGCGGTGCAGATAGGGCCGCCAGGCCGCGAGCCCGGGGCGGGAGCCGACGAACGCGAAGACCCGCTCGTACTGGTCGTGGATGTCGAAGTGCTTGCGGCTGGTGGTGGACAGGATGTTGCCCTGGCGGCGCTGGCGGTAGTTCAGGCAGATCCGGTCGAGGGCCGCGATCCGCGCGGCGCTGAGCATGACCGGGAAGGTCCAGGGGGTGTCCTCGTAGTAGCCCGGCGGGAACTCGAAGCCGTTCTCCTCGACGAAGTCCCGTCGGTAGACCTTGTTCCACACCACCATCAGCAGGTCGAGGATCTGCGGGTACTCGGCCGCCGTGAAGGTGCCCGGCCCGGCCTCCGTGAGCAGGTGGGCAAGGACGTTGCGGCGCGTCCCGCCCCACCAGTAGGTGCGCGCGTAGTCGAAGACCAGCACGTCCGGGTCGCCGGACTCCGCCAGGCGGTCGGCGATGGCGCTCAGCGCACCGGGGGTGAGGGTGTCGTCGCTGTCGAGGAAGAAGAGGAAGTCGCCGGTCGCATGGGGCAGTCCGGCGTTGCGGGCGCGGCCGAGGCCGACGTTCTCCGGCAGGTGCAGCACCTTCACGCGCGGGTCCCGGGCCGCGTACTCGTCGAGGATGGCGCCGCAGCCGTCCGGCGAGCGGTCGTCCACGGCGATCAGCTCCAGGTCCCGGAAGGACTGATCCAGAACCGAGTCGAGGCACTCGCGCAGGAATCCCTGCACCTTGAAACAGGGCACGATGACGCTGAAGCGGGGCACGGCGGGTCAGCTCCTCACGAGGGTCGCGGCGGCGGGGGCGGGGATGCGCTCCGCGAGCGGGATCACCGGCGGGATCGTCTCCGGCGGCTCGCCGAGCAGTACCCGCCGTACGACGCGCTCGGCGGCCCGGCCGTCGTCGAACTCGCAGAACCGCCGCCGGAACGCGGCCCGCAGCTTCCTGGACTCGGGCCCCGCGTAGGAGCCGTCCCGGAAGACCCGGGCCAGCTCCTCGGGCGTACGGGCGACCGGACCGGGCGGCGCGGCCATCAGGTCGAAGTAGACGCCCCGGGTCTCCTGGTAGACCTCCCAGTCGTCGGCGTACACCACGATCGGCCGGTCCAGGTTGGCGTAGTCGAACATGATCGACGAGTAGTCGGTGACCAGCGCGTCGGCGGCCAGGCACACGTCCTCCGAGGAGCGGTGCGCGGTGACGTCGATGATCCGGCCGCTGCTCCCGCCGAGTCCCCGGTCGTAGAAGTAGTGGGCGCGCAGCAGCACGACCACGTCCTCACCCGCCGCCTCGCAGAAGGCCTCCAGATCGAGGCCGGTCTCGAAGCCGGTGTGGTGGTCGCGGTGGGTGGGGGCGTACAGGACGGCGATCGCGTCCTGGGGGACACCCAGCTCGCGCCGGATCCGGGTGACGTCCTCGCCGGTCGCCGTGTAGAAGACGTCGTTGCGCGGATAGCCGTACTCCAGCGCCTCGTACGAACCGGGGAAGGCACGCTCCCACATCTGTGTGGAGTGGCGGTTGGAGGAGAGGTTGAAGTCCCAGCGGTCCACCCGGCCGAGCAGCTTGGCGAAGCTGCCGGTCTGCGCGGCCACCACCGGGTACGTCGACTGGTCCACGCCCATCTTCTTCAACGGGGTCCCGTGCTGGGTCTGCACGTGCACGCTGCCCGGCCGCTTGACGACGCCCTCGGCGAAGTTGGCGTTGTTGACCAGGTACTTGGCGCGGGCCAGCACCTCCCAGTAGCGGCGGCTGCCGATCACCGCGTGGTCGACGTCCCCGGGCATGGCGTGTTCCTGGCCGGGCTCGACCAGGAACACCGAGCGGATGTGCGGGGCGAGTTCCCGGGCCTTGGCGTGGATCGCGGCCGGATTGCAGGCGTAGCCGCGGCCCCAGTAGGCGCAGTACACGGCGAGGTGCGGGTCCAGCGGGCGGCGCAGGTCACGCGCGTACCGCAGGCGCGTGCGCAGCGCGCGGGGGCGCGGTACGCCCTCGACGGCCCTCACCACCCCCTGGTTGGCGCCGCGCAGCGCGCGGAACGCCGTGTACGCCCCCGCCGCCAGCAGCCGGTGCTGCACGCCCAGGCTGCCGCCCGGCACCCGGAAGCCGGCCGGACGGTGCCGCCGGTACAGGCGGCACGCCCGGCGGAAGAAGACCCGGCGCCCGGAGGCCAGCCGCTCGGGCCGGGAGGCCGTCTTCAGCACGACCGCGAAGAGCTGCTCGAACAGCGCCCGCATCCGCTCGGCGGGCAGTTCCCGCTCGGCTGCCCCGGTCAGCACCAGCTCGACCTGGTCGAGGAGGTCGTGCTGGTGCGGCCCCGGCAGGTTGAGCCGGCTGCCCTGCCGCCGCAGCCGGTGCCGCAGCACGACCTGGCGCAGCACCGCGATCCGCTCGGCGGCGAGCGTGGTCAGCCCGCCCCAGCCGAGGTCCGTGAAGTGGCCCTCGGGAAAGGCCAGTCCCCGCCCGGTGACGAAGGAGTGACGGTAGGCGGCGCTCCACGGCGGCAGTTGCACGCCGGTGACCTGCGGTGCCCGGTCCGGGGCGAAGGCCCCCTCCGGAGCCCTCGCCAGCAGCGGCTGCGCCGGGTTGCTCGGCTCGCCGTCCCACCAGGGGGTCCGCAGGTGCTCGAAGTACAGCACGTCGACGTCCCCCGTCTCCGCCAGCCGCGCGTCGAGCGTGGCCAGCGCCCCGGGTACGAGGACGTCGTCACCGTCGAGGAACAGCAGATACGCGCCGGTCGCCGCCCGCGCCCCGGTGTTGCGCGCCCCGCCGCGGCCGGCCGAGGGCGGCGAGTGGACCGGGGTCACCCGGGAGTCCCGCTCGGCGTATCCGGCGGCGACATCGGCTGCCGGGGTGTCGGGCCCGTCGCAGACCGGGATCAGCTCCAGGTCGCCGAAGGACTGGGCGAGGACCGAGTCCAGTGCCTGGGACAGCCGGCCGGCGACCCCATGGGACGGGACGATGATGCTGAAGCGGGGCATTCTGCTCTCTCTGTTGTCTGTCCTGGCGCCAGTCCTTGCCGTCCTGGGCTCAGGCCGTACGGGTGCGGCCGGGCCGCCCGGCCGGCCGCCAGGTGAACGGCCGGGACGGAGTGGGCCGCGAGGTGCTGCGGGGCATGGGAACTCCCGGAAGGACAAACGGTGTTCAGTGGCTCTCGGTGACGGGGAGGGGGCCGGAAGGTTGCGGCACGGTGGCGAGCGGGGAGCGCGCGAGCACCGACACTGCCGACGGCACCGGGTTTCGCTGCTCCAGCGGCACGACCCTCGGCAGCCCCGCCGGCTCGTCCAGCACGACGTGCCGTACGACCCGCTCGGCGGCCCGTCCGTCGTCGTGCGGGCAGAAGCGCTCCCGGAACGCGGCGCGCAGCTGGGTGGAGCGGGAGCCGCGCCAGTGGCCGGTGGCGAAGATGTCGATCAGCTCGTCCTCGGTGCGCGCGACGGCGCCCGGCGGGAAGGCGCGCAGGTCGAAGTAGGTGCCGCGCGCCGCCTCGTACGCTTCCCAGTCACCGGTGTGCACGATGATCGGCCGGTCGAGGTTGGCGTAGTCGAACATGATCGACGAGTAGTCGGTGAGCAGCGCGTCCGAGGCGACGCAGAGCTGTTCGACGCTCGGATGGCCGCTGACGTCGATGACCCGGCCGCCCTCGCCCGGAGCCCCGCCGTGCCGGTCGTGGCCGCGGTCCAGGATCACATGGCGCGGGCCCAGGCGGTGCAGGATCCGCTCCAGGTCGAGGGCGGGGCGCTGGGTGCGGCGGTAGTCGCGGTGGACGGGGGCGTACAGGATCGCGACCGCGCCCTGAGGGATGCCGAGCGACTCGCGCAGCCGGGTCACGTCGGCGGAGGTGGCCCGCTGGAAGACGTCGTTGCGCGGACAGCCGTACTCCAGCGTGGTGTAGCGGCCGGGGTGGACGCGCTCCCAGGTCAGGGTGGAGTGGCGGTTGGCGGACAGGACGTAGTCCCACTTGTCGACGCCTTCGAGGAACTCCTCGAAGTCCGTGTCCCGGGCGGCCGCCGGACGCTCCTGGAGGTCGAGGCCCATGTGCCCCAGCGGGGTGCCGTGCTGGGTCTGCACGAACACCTGGCCGCTGCGCTTGACCAGGCGGCGGTCGAAGTTGACGTTGTTGACCAGGTACTTGGAGCGGGCCAGCGCCGTCCAGTAGGCGGCGGTGCCGGGGCGCAGCCGGCGCGTGCCCGGCGGGACGGTGTGCTGGTGCTCGGAACGGGCGATCCAGGCGGTGCGGACGTGCGGGGCGTGCGTGCGGAACGCGGCCTCCAGGGCGCCCGGGTTGCAGCCGTGCCCGCGGTCCCCGTACGCGGCGAACACCGCGCGGTCGGCGCGCAGCGGAAGGCGCAACTGGACCCGGTAGTGCAGCCGGAGCGCGGCGGCCCGCACGGCACGGGCGGACTTGGCGGCGGCCTTGCGCGTGCGGCGGACCGCCGAACCGGCCAACTGGAGGGCGCGGTAGGTGCGGTGCAGGCCCAGGCGGACCAGCGTGTGGCGGAGACGGACCCGCAGGGGGGCGGGGGCGCCGGGGGCGCGGTAGCGGCGCAGATGGGCGCGGGCCATGCGCAGGAACTCGGCGCGGGTGCCGCGCGGCAGCCGGTCGCCGCGGGTGTACACCGTCACGAGGTGGTCGGCCATGCGGCGGAACAGCTCCGGCCGCCACCGGGCGAGCTCCGGCCGCTCCTCGACGTGGGCGAACACCCGGTCGTACTGCTCGAAGACGTCGAAGTGCTTGCGGCTGGTGGTGCGCAGGATGCTGCCCTGCCGGCGCTGCCGGTAGTGCACGCACACCCGGTCGAGCGTGGCGATCGCCCCGGCTGTCATCAGCACCGGGAAGGTCCAGGGGGTGTCCTCGTAGTAGCCCGGAGGGAAGCGGAAGCCCTCACGCTCGACGAACTCCCGCCGGCAGGCCTTGTTCCAGGCCACCATCAGCACCTTCAGCAGTCCCGGGCGGTCCTCCAGCCGGAAGGGGGCCGGGCCCTGCTCGGTCAGCAGGCTCGCGACCTTGTTGCGGACCGCCTCGCCCGTCCAGTACGTGCGCGCGTAGTCGTAGACCAGGACGTCCGGCTCCCTGGTCGCCTTGATCCGGTCGGCGATCGCGCGCAGCGCGTCCGGGGTGAGGGTGTCGTCGCCGTCCAGGAACACCAGGTAGTCGCCCCTGGCCTGCTCCAGGCCCGCGTTGCGGGCGCGGCCCAGACCCTGGTTCTCGGGCAGGTGCACCGCCCGCACGCGCGCGTCCCGGGCCGCGTACTCGTCGATGATCGCCCCGCAGGCGTCCGGCGAGCGGTCGTCCACGGCGATCAGCTCGAGATCGGGATACGACTGCGAGAGCACCGAGTCCAGGCACTCGGGCAGGTACGCCTGGACCTTGTACGCGGGGACAATGACACTGAACCTGGGCAAGGGGCATCCATGGGTCGGTCGGCGCGGGCGTTCTGCCCGGGAACGGCCAATGGAGTGACCTGGTTACGGTTTGTACGGCATCTGGGGGACATCCCGATGAACGTGACAGGGCGGGCCGGTGTCCCGGCCCGCCCCTACGAACAGGGCTGTCAGGCGCCTACTTGACCGCGCCCGCCATCACGCCCGTCACGAACTGCCGCTGGAACGCGAAGAACACGGCCAGCGGGATCACCATGGAGATGAACGCGCCGGGTGCCAGGACGTCGATGTTGTTGCCGAACTGGCGTACCTGTGTCTGGAGCGCGACCGTGATCGGCTGGCTGCCGGACTTGGTGAACACCAGCGCGACCAGCATGTCGTTCCACACCCACAGGAACTGGAAGATGCCCAGGCTGGCGATGGCCGGCCCGCCCAGCGGCATCACCACCCGTGCGAACAGGCGCAGTTCACCGGCGCCGTCCAGCCGGGCCGCCTCCAGCAGCTCGCGGGGGATCTCCGCGAAGAAGTTCCGCAGCAGGAACACGGCGAAGGGCAGACCGAAGCCCACGTGGAACAGGACCACCCCGAGGATCGTCCCGAACAGGCCGAGCTTGCCGAACAGTTCGGCGATCGGGATCAGCGCGACCTGCACCGGCACCACCAACAGGCCCACCACGCCCAGGAACCACCAGTCGCGGCCCGGGAACTCCATCCACGCGAAGGCGTAACCCGCGAGGGAGCCGATGACCACGACCAGAACGGTCGCCGGGACCGTGATCAGGACGGTGTTCCACAGCGAGCTGGTGATGTCGCTGTTCTCCAGCAGCTTCTGGTAGCTGTCGAAGGTGAGCTGGGACGGCTTGCTGAATACGTGCCACCAGCCGGTCGCGCTCATGTCCTCCGGTGCGCGCAGCGAGGAGATGAGCAGCCCTATGGTGGGCACCAGCCAGAACAGGCCGACGACGATCAGGAAGACGCGGACCAGTCCGCCGCCGAGCTTCTCCACGAGCCTGGAGCCCAGCGACTGCCTGGCCTTCACGGTCTCGACGGGCGTCACCTTGCCGATGCTCCCGGCGTGCGTGGTCATCGCCGCACCTCCCGCCGCAGCCGACGAACGTTGAACAGCATCACCGGGATCACCAGCAGCAACAGGAACACCGCGATGGCGCTCGCGATGCCCGGCTGGCTCTCCGCGAAGCCCTTCCGGTACAGCTCCAGGGCGAGCACGTTCGCGTCGTCCTGGGAGGAGCCCGGCGCGATGATGAAGACCAGATCGAAGACCTTCAGCACGTTGATCATCAGGGTGACGACGACGACCGCGAGGACCGGTGCGAGCAGCGGGACGGTGACCTTGCGGAACACCTGCCACTCGTTGGCCCCGTCCACCCGGGCGGCCTCCAGCAGCTCCCGGGGCACACCCGCGAGCCCGGCCGCGATCAGCACCATCGCGAAGCCCGCCCACATCCAGACGTACGACCCGATGATGGCCGGGGTGACCAGCGACGGGCCGAGCCAGTCGACGCCGTTGTACGGCTCCTTGAAGTTGCTCGCGGGCAGCCGCAGCTGGGCCCCGTCCGCCGTGGCGGGCAGGGTGAACGTGCCGTTGTCGGCGGCCTTCGTGGAGGCCACCACCTTGCCGTCCTTGACCGCCTCGATCCGCATGCCCGAGTAGCCCAGCTCGGACGGGTCGGGAGCGCCCAGCTTGCCGACGCCCTTGCCGCGGGTGAAGTCCTGCCAGGTCGTACCGGTGATCTTCCCCGGCTCGGACTTCGCCGCCACCGCCTTCTTCGCGCTGTCCGGCATCTGGTCGGGGGCCACGCCGACCAGCGGCAGGGTGACGACCTGGCCGGTGTGCACGGGAGCCGACGTGATGAAGCCGCCCCCGTCCGCCTTGAGCGGCGACTCGCGGCCCGTGTGCGCCTTCGGGAACGCCGACGACTGGGCGAAGGTGTCGTGGACGCCTACCCACACCGCGTTGGCGACGCCCTTGTCCGGGTCCTGGTCGTACACCAGCCGGAAGATGATCCCGGCCGCCAGCATCGAGATCGCCATCGGCATGAAGACGACCAGCTTGAACGCCGTGCCCCAGCGCACCCGTTCGGTCAGCACCGCGAAGATCAGACCGAGCGCGGTGGAGACCGTCGGCGCGAACACCACCCAGATGATGTTGTTCTTCAGGGCGGTGCGGATGCCGTCGTCGGTGAACAGGGCCTTGTAGTTGTCGACTCCGGCGAAGCCGTCGCCGTTCGCGTTGTAGAAGCTGCGGATGACCGAGTACCCGATCGGGTAGACCACGAGCGCGCCGAGCAGCACCAGGGCGGGCAGCAGGAAGAGGGCTGCCACGGTTCTGCGGGTGCCGGTCACGCTCTTGCGGCTCTTGGGTGCGGCGGGGCCCGGTGGGGCCCCGGCCGCCGCTGCCGACGACATGACCGGATCAGCTCCCGTTCCCGTAGGCCGCCGCCGCGTCCTTCTCCAGCTTCGCCTGCGTGCCCGTGACGTCCTTCGGGTTCTTCAGGAAGTCCTGCAGGTCCTTCCACTCGCCCTTGCCGGGGGTGCCGCCGAAGGCCTGCGGGGCCTGGTCGGACATGTCGAAGCGGAAGTCGTCGCCGGAGGCGATCAGCGCCTTGGCGATCGTGCGCTGCACCTCGTTCGGGTAGTCCGAGTTCGGCACGTTCTTGTTCGGGGACAGGTAGCCGCCGAGCTTGGCCTGGATCGACGCCGCGTCCGGGGAGGCCAGGAAGGTGGCCAGCGCCTGGGCCGCCTTGGAGTCCTTCAGGATGACGGCCGCGTCACCGCCGGAGACCACCGGCGCGGACGAGCCCACCGCCGGGAACGGGAAGACCTTCGCGTCCGTGCCCACCTTCGCCTTGGTGTCACCGATGTTGACCTGAGCGAAGTCGCCCTCGTAGACCATGGCCGCCTTCGGCTGGTCGCCGCCGGTGAAGGTCTGGGTGACGGAGGCCGGGAACTCGGTCTGGAGCGCCCCGTTCGCGCCGCCCGCGACATAGTCCTTCTTGCCCCAGACCTGGGCGAGCGTGGTGAGCGCCTGCTTCACCGAGGGGTCGGTCCACTTGATCTTGTGCTGCGCGAGCTGGTCGTACTTCTCCGGGCCCGCCTGGGAGAGGTAGACGTTCTCGAACCAGTCGGTGAGGGTCCAGCCGTCGGCGCCGCCGACCGAGAACGGGGTCACGCCGGAGTCGTACACCGCCTGCGCCGTCGTCAGCAGTTCCTGCCAGGTCTTGGGCTCCTTGGCACCCGCGTTCTCGAAGGCCTTGACGTTGTACCAGATCAGCGACTTGTTGGCGGCTTTGTAGTACACGCCGTACTGCTTGCCGCCGACCTTGCCGATGTCCTGCCAGCCCTGCGAGTAGTTCTTCTGGAGTTCCTTGACCGCGTCCGCGCCGAGGGGCTTGGCCCACTTCTTGTCCACGGCCTGCTTGATGGCGCCGGGCTGCGGCAGCAGCGCGATGTCCGGCGGCTGACCGCCGGCGATCTTCGAACCGAGGAAGTTGATGATCGGGTCCTGCGCGGGCACGAAGGTGACCTTGGCGCCCGTACGCTTCTCGAACTCCGCGAGGACCTGCTTGAAGTTCTTCTGCTCGGTGCCGGTCCAGACGGCGGCGACCTCCAGGCTCGCGCCGTTCAGCTTCGGCAGGGAGACGGTGGAGCCGCTCGCGCTCGCCCCGCTGCTGCTGCCGCCGTCGTCCTTCTTGTCGTCGCTGCCGCTACAGGCGGTGAGCGCCAGCGCGCCCGCGAGGAGGGCGGCGCATGTCGTGACGGCCCTGTTTGTCCGGATGGTGTTGGTGTTGCTACGCATCACTGCCCCGTTCTTCGTTCTTCGTTGAACGTATGAGCACTGTCCCGTGGCGTCCGGTCTACGCCGGGTGACTTGAAGGCGGCAAGAGCGCCTGCGGTGTCGACCGGGAGATCGTGACCGGCTCGTGATCAGGCCCGTATGCGCATTACGGAGAGCTACAGAAGCGACGGGACTTCCGCGGCCGCCACTTGCCGCGCCGCCCGCTCCACCGCACTCGCCAGCAGGGCCAGATCCGTCGGGCCGTTGCCCAGTTCGCGGACGGGACGGCGGGTCGGCGGGTCGCCCATGCGGTGCCAGTCAAGGGGGACGACCGTGGGGCGCTGGGTGGCGGTGCGGGGGATGCGGCCGGTCACCCGGCCGCCCTGGAAGGGGGATATGCGCCCGTCGGCGTGGGCCAGCCGCCCGCGCCCCGGCGCCGGTTCGTCCGGCCCTGAGGACGGCGCGTCCAGGGTGACGCGGAGGGTGGCCCGGCGGGCCGGTTCCGACTCCGCGGTGCGGCCGCCGGGGCCGGTGGCGGCCACCAGGTGGACGCCGAGCCGCTCGCCCTCCTTCGCCACCGCCTCCAGCGCGCGTATCACCGAGCCCGCGGCGGGCCGGCCCGGTGAGCCGAGCGCGGGGGAGACCAGCGCGTCGAGGTCGTCCACGACCACCACCAGCCGGGGCAGCGGCGGCGGTGTCGCCTCGGCCTGCCGCCGGGAGGCAGCCCCCGGCCGCAGTCGCATGGTCGAGCTCGGCGGTGCCTCCAGGTCCCCGGTCCCGCTGGTCCCGCCGGGCCCGGACGCGGGCCGCCCGGAGGGTGTGCGCTGCGCGACGATCCTGCCGGAGACCTCGCGGTGCGTGTGCCACTCGGCGAAGTCGGCCCGCCCCAGCAGCTCGGCCCGCCGCTTCAGCTCGGCGCTCAGGGACTGGGCGAACTCCCGCATGCGGACCGGGTCGTTGGCCGTGAGATGGGTGGTGACGTGCGGTATGTCCGTACAGGTGCGCAGCCCGTCACCGTGCGCCCCGCCGGTGCCGACGCCGTCCCGGCCGTCGATCAGGACGATGCCCAGGCGGTCGGGGCGCTCGGCGGCGGCGAACGAGGCGACGACGGCCCGCAGCAGCTCCGTACGGCCACTGCCGGGCGGTCCCTCGATCAGCAGGTGCGGCCCCTCGGCGACCAGGTCCGCGCAGAGCGGCCCGCGCGGCCCTGCGCCGAGCACCGCCCAGGCCCGCCCGCCGAGCGACTCCGTGTCGTCGGCCGCGTCCGCCCAGCGCGCCATCAGGGAGGCGGGGGTCGCCCGGGCGAGGCCCAGTTCGTCCAGGAGCCGCGCCGACTGGGGCAGCGGTGCCGCCACGCGTGCGTGCCCCTCACCGATCGTGCCGTCCGTCCGCAGCGGCGCCAGCGCCCGCGCGAACCGCTCCGCCCAGGCGGCGGAGACCGCGTCGACGGCGGCGACCGTGCCGGGGCCCACCGGTCCGGCGGCGACGGTGGGAGTGTCGGCCCGGGCGACGCGCGTCAGCCGCAGGGCGGTGGCGACATCGCCGCTGAGCAGCGCCACGGCCCCGCAGGCGCGGAACGTCGGCGCCGCCGCGCACGCAGCCTCGTACGTGTCCGTCACCGGTGAGGCGGGCGAGGCCGGTGCCGTCTCGGCCAGGCACACCACATGGATCCCGGCCCGGGGCCCCTCCAGGGCCAGTCGCGCCACCGACTCCCGCAGGGTGGCGCCTCCGGGATCGCCGTCCACGACGACCACGGTGAACGGCCCGGGGAAGCCGCCGGGGGCCGCGCCGAGGTCGTCCCGCGCCCAGGAGGGTCGCCGGGCCGGGCGGCGGGAGTCGGAGGCCGGGGTGTGGGCGGAAGAGTCGTGGGCGGAAGGGGCGTGGGCGGAAGGGGCGTGGGCGGCAGGGTCTGCCGCGCCCGCGGCCTCCGGTGCGGCATACCCGTCGGTGCCGGTGCCGGTGCCGGTGCCGGTGTCAGGGGCCGGGCGTCTGTCGGCCGCCGCCGGCCCCGTGCCGGATGTCTGCCGGATCGCCGGGTCGTCGAGGCGGCGCAGGAGCTCCTCGGTGCGGGCCGCCGCCTGTTCGCGGTCGTAGGCCAGCAGGAGACGGCAGTCCTGGCCGTGGCCGGGCCGTACGTGGGGCAGCCAGCCGAGCCAGGACCACTCCGCGGTGCGCTCTTCCAGGGGCCGGGCGCGGTCCGGGCTGAGCAGGACGATTTCCAGCGTGTCGGGGGAGTGCAGCGCGGCCAGCTGGGCCAGCACCGCGCGCGCCAGCCCGGACAGCCGCGTGCGCGGTCCGGCCAGGCCGAGCGCCCCGGCCTCCCGCAGGTCGGCGGTCACCGGGACGGCGGGCAGCAGGCCCGAGCCGTCCGGCACGGCGCGGTCGGCGGTGCCGAGCCGGACCGTGAGGGTCTCCGGGTGGCCCGGCCCGCGCTCCCACAGTCGGGGCCCGGGGCCCAGCGCCGTGAGCAGCAGTGCCGCCGGGTCCGGCCAGGTCTCCGGCTGCTGCGGGAGGAGGCCGGCCGGGGGCGGGGCGGTCTCGTCGGCGCCCTGCTCGTCGTACGCCCGAGGGTCCGCCGCGGGCTCGCCGCGTCCGCCGGTCAGCCGTCGCGCCCACGCGCCGAGCCCGCCGCGCCTGCGTACGCCCTGCGGGATGTCGGTGCCGCGGAGAGGGGTGGCCTTGCGGGTGCCGGGGGCCCGGCCCGGCGCGGCGGGGTCGTCCGCCGTGCCGTGCGCCGCGAAGGCCCCGCCGACCCCGCCGACCCCGAAGGGGCCCGCGTGCGTGTCCCCGCCGTCCCGGCTCTCGATCCGGGGCGCCCCGCCCTGCCCGGGCACGACCGGCTCCGCGGACCCCTGTTCCCGGGCGTCCGGTGTCGCGCCGGCGGTGCCCCAGCCCGCCGAGCCGTAGGCGTGCTGCGTGTGTCCCAGGGGCGTGCCGTCGCGTCCCACGCGCGCGGGAGCCGACGCTTCCCCGGGGGTGACCCGTACGCATCCCTCCCCGTCGGGCATCGTCTCCACCCGGGCCCCGGGCCCCCCGGACGGAGTAAGCCGCAAGGCCGATTCCCCGATCCGCAGCAGCGCCCCCGGGGTGAACCGCACCTGCCGGTCGCCCACTCGCGCGCCGTCCAGCGCTGTGCCGTTGGTCGAGCCCATGTCGGCGACCGAGACGCGGCCGTCGGCGGCGACCGTGACCGCGCAGTGCAGGCGGGAGACATCGGGGTCGTCCAGCGGGACGTCGGCGTCGGCGGAGCGGCCGATGGTGACCTGGCCGCCGTGCAGCAGGTGGACGCCGCCCGCGTCCGGGCCCGCGACCACGTGCAGTTGGGTCGGGGCGTCGTCCAGCTCGGGGTGCGGTTCCGGTTCGGCGGGGGCGCCCAAGGACAGCACGGCGCCGTCGACCAGCGGGGGTTCGCCCAGGGTGGTCCGGCCGGCGTCCAGCCGCTCAACGCCCGCGTACAGCACGGCCGGGGCGCCGGCGGTCTCCCGGCCCCCGTCGCCGGCGACCGCCGAGGCCAGCGCCGACGCCACCGCGGCCAGGGCCGTGCCCGCGGGCGCCGTGACCAGCACGTCGCGGCTAGCGGCGCGGCCCCGCTGCGGGGAGGGGCCCAGCGGGTCTACGACGGTCAGCCGGATCTGCATCGCCGTCAGCGGTCCCTTCTGCGCGGGCGCGGACTTCCCCCCACCACACACGAGCACGTCGGCCAGTACTGCACGCATCCTCGCACCCGCCACTGACAACATGCCCCTCGCCCAGCGTCAAGTGATCTTGATTGGTCAGCTCTGTCCCTAAAAGTGCCTGACCAGTAGTACACCGGCGATCACTTGAGATCGGTCACGTCCGGCCGCGGCAACCTGGAGACCGAGGCGAGCGTCTTTCCTTCGAACGTGCACCGGAACGCTTACGTAGTGCTCTGGGGGGCGGCACTACAGTGGGTCGGAAAAGGTAAGCGGAAACGGTAAGCAAGCAACAGGGAGCGCATGACGTGCGGCCGGTAGGCAGCAAGTACCTGCTCGAGGAGCCGCTCGGACGCGGCGCCACGGGCACCGTCTGGCGAGCCCGCCAGCGTGAGACCGCGGGCGCCGAGGCGGCCGTGCCCGGCCAGCCCGGCGAGACCGTCGCGATCAAGGTCCTCAAGGAGGAGCTGGCGAGCGACCCCGACGTCGTCATGCGGTTCCTCCGGGAGCGCTCCGTCCTGCTCCGGCTCACCCACCCCAACATCGTCCAGGTGCGCGACTTGGTGGTCGAGGGCGACCTGCTGGCGCTGGTCATGGACCTCGTCGAAGGCCCCGACCTGCACCGTTACCTGCGCGAGAACGGGCCCCTCACACCGGTCGCCGCCGCGCTGATGACCGCGCAGATCGCCGACGCGCTCGCCGCCAGCCACGACGACGGCGTCGTCCACCGTGACCTGAAACCGGCCAATGTGCTGCTCCGGCAGCACGACGGCCAGATGCACCCGCTGCTGACCGACTTCGGCATCGCGCGCCTGGCCGACTCCCCGGGCCTGACCCGCACCCACGAGTTCGTCGGCACACCCGCCTACGTCGCCCCCGAGAGCGCCGAGGGCCGCCCGCAGACCTCGGCCGTCGACATCTACGGCGCCGGCATCCTGCTGTACGAGCTGGTCACCGGCCACCCGCCGTTCTCCGGCGGCAGCGCCCTGGAGGTCCTGCACCAGCACCTGAGCGCCGAACCGCGCCGCCCCTCGACCGTCCCCGACCCGCTGTGGACGGTCATAGAGCGCTGCCTGCGCAAGAACCCGGAGGAACGGCCCAGCGCCGAGAACCTGGCGCGCGGCCTGCGTGTGGTCGCCGAGGGCATCGGCGTGCACGCCAACAGCGCGCAGATCGCCGCCGCCGAGGGCGTCGGGGCACTGCTCGCCCCCGACCCGGCGCCGACCGCCGTACCGGGCGTGCCCGGGGCCGCCGACCCCACGCAGGTGCTGCCCACGGGCTCGGCGCCCGGAGCGTACGACCCGAACGCGGCGACCAATGTCCTGCCGCACACCGGCGGCCCGGCGGGCGCGGCCGACCCCACCGCCGTACTGCCGCACACGGGGGCCGCCGACCCGACCGCGGTCATGCCCCCGGTGCCGCAGAACCAGCCCGGTGCCGGGCAGCAGGGCCAGCAGCCGGAGCAGCCGCACCCCTGGCAGAACCAGCTGCGCGCCGCCCGCGACCGCAACGAGCAGACCCAGGTCCAGTACCTCGACCCGAACGAGGACCCGCTGCGCCGCCGCCCGCAGCGCCAGGTGGCCCGGCCCCAGCAGCAGCCCCAGCAGCAGGCGCGCCCGCAGCAGCCCCAGCCGCGCCAGGCCCGGCAGCGTCAGCAGCAGGGCCCGCCACCCGGGTACGGCCATCCGCAGCAGCAGCCCCAGCGGTACGCCCCGCAGCCGCAGCAGTACGCCCCGCCCGCTCCGGCGGAGCCCCGGCGGCCGGCGAGGGAGCCCCGGGAGCCGCGGCAGCGCAGCGCCAACCCGATGAAGATCCCCGGTCTCGGCTGTCTGAAGGGATGCCTGTTCACGATCGTCATCCTGTTCGTCGCGGGCTGGCTGATCTGGGAGCTGAGCCCCTTGCAGCACTGGATCGGCACGGGCCGGGGGTACTTCCAGGAGCTGAAGCACTGGTTCAGCACGGTGACCGGATGGGTCAGGGACCTCGGGGGTTCCGGCGGCAACTGATCGCTGGGTTGGGGATTTGTCGACATCTGACGGGTGATTTCCGTCTCCGCGGTGAAGGTTGGCTCCTCGGACGCGTACTTTTAACGACAACACGCGTCAGTAGGAGCAGCCTTGGCACGGAAGATCGGCAGCCGGTACACCGCCCACCAGATCCTGGGCCGGGGCAGCGCCGGCACGGTGTGGCTGGGCGAGGGACCGGACGGGCCCGTCGCCGTCAAGCTGCTGCGCGAGGACCTCGCGTCCGACCAGGAACTCGTCGGACGCTTCGTGCAGGAGCGCACGGCCCTGCTCGGCCTGGAGCACCCGAACGTCGTCTCGGTGCGCGACCTCGTGGTCGACGGCAACGACCTCGCGCTCGTCATGGACCTGGTCCGGGGCACGGACCTGCGCACCCGGCTCGAACGTGAGCGGCGCCTCGCGCCCGAGGCGGCGGTGGCGATCGTCGCGGACGTCGCCGACGGGCTGGCGGCGGCGCACACGGCCGGCGTCGTGCACCGGGACGTCAAGCCGGAGAACGTGCTGCTGGACATGCAGGGCCCGCTCGGCCCCGGCGGCGCGCACCCGGCGCTGCTGACCGACTTCGGTGTGGCCAAGCTGATCGACTCGCCCAAGCGGACCCGGGCCACGAAGATCATCGGCACCCCGGACTACCTGGCCCCGGAGATCGTGGAGGGCCTGCCGCCGCGCGCCTCGGTCGACATCTACGCCCTGGCCACGGTGCTGTACGAGCTGCTGGCCGGCTTCACCCCCTTCGGGGGCGGACACCCCGGGGCCGTACTGCGGCGGCACGTGACCGAGTCGGTCGTACCGCTGCCCGGGATCCCCGAGGAGCTGTGGCAACTGCTCGTGCAGTGCCTGGCCAAGGCGCCGGCCTCGCGGCTGCGGGCGTCGGAGCTGGCGGCCCGGCTGCGGGAGCAGCTGCCGTTGCTGGCCGGGATGCCCCCGCTGGAGGTGGACGAGCCGGACTCGGAGCTCTCCGAGGAGGCCGCGGCCGAGGAGCCGGCGTACCCGGCGTCGCCCGGGGACGAGCCGGTACGGCGGCGCGGCGCGGTGTCCCTGGTGCCGGGAGCCAAGCCGGACTCCAACCGGGACACGCACACCTCGATGCGCGTACCGGGGCCGGACGAGCTGGCCGGAGGCGCGCGGGGCACCGCACGCGCCCCCCGGGCCTCCGGAGCGCCCCGCCCCGGCTCGGCCCGGCACCGGGCGGCCGCCAGGCGGCGCAAGATCACCCTCGGAGTGGCCGGAGTCACGCTCGCGGCCGCGCTCGGGGTCGGCGCGTGGCTGGCGACCTCGGGCGACGACTCCGAAACGTCCCCGCAGAACACGCACACCTCGTCGACGCCGTGAGGCGAACGAGCCCGTCCGGCGATCGAGGGCGAGGCCGTTGAGGCCGAAGCGGGGGTCCGGGGGCGGCAGCCCCGGCGTGGCCCCGCACCGGCGCCGGGCGCCCTTTCCGGCAGGGGATGCCTGAAGGAACCGTTACGCTGGATGGCGTGGCAGTCGTCGATGTATCCGAAGAGATCAAGTCCCTCTCCTCGACCATGGAGTCGATCGAGGCCGTTCTGGACCTCGACAAGCTGAGGGCAGACATCGCCGTGCTCGAGGAGCAGGCGGCCGCGCCGTCCCTGTGGGACAACCCGGACGAGGCGCAGAAGATCACCAGCAGGCTCTCCCACCTCCAGGCCGAGGTCAGGAAGGCGGAGGCGCTGCGCGGACGGATCGACGATCTCGCCGTGCTCTTTGAAATGGCCGAGGAGGAGGACGACCCGGACACCCGTGCCGAGGCCGAGTCCGAGCTCGCCGCCGTCCGCAAGGCGCTGGACGAGATGGAGGTCCGCACGCTCCTCTCCGGCGAGTACGACGCCCGAGAGGCGCTCGTGAACATCCGCGCCGAGGCCGGTGGTGTCGACGCCGCCGACTTCGCGGAGCGGCTCCAGCGCATGTACCTGCGGTGGGCCGAGCAGCACGGCTACAAGACCGAGGTGTACGAGACCTCGTACGCGGAGGAGGCGGGCATCAAGTCCACCACCTTCGCCGTGCAGATCCCCTACGCCTACGGCACCCTCTCCGTCGAGCAGGGCACGCACCGGCTGGTGCGCATCTCGCCCTTCGACAACCAGGGCCGCCGGCAGACCTCCTTCGCGGGCGTGGAGGTCCTGCCCGTCGTCGAGCAGTCCGACCACGTCGAGATCGACGAGAGCGAGCTGCGGATCGACGTCTACCGGTCCTCCGGCCCCGGCGGTCAGGGCGTGAACACCACCGACTCCGCCGTCCGCATCACGCACCTCCCCACCGGCATCGTCGTCTCCTGCCAGAACGAGCGGTCGCAGATCCAGAACAAGGCGACCGCGATGAACGTCCTCCAGGCGAAGCTGCTCGAGCGGCGCCGGCAGGAGGAGCAGGCCAAGATGGACGCCCTCAAGGGCGACGGCGGCAACTCCTGGGGCAACCAGATGCGGTCGTACGTGCTGCACCCGTACCAGATGGTCAAGGACCTGCGGACGGACCACGAGGTCGGCAACCCGGAGGCCGTGTTCAACGGTGAGATCGACGGGTTCCTCGAGGCCGGTATTCGCTGGCGCAAGCAGCAAGAGAAGTAACTTTGTCGACTTGGCAACTGCCGCCCATCGGGCGGCAGTTGCTGTTTTGTCTGGGTTTTACATCACACTCACACGCTGCAACTCCCGGCATACGGCCCACCAGTGGACATTGCGCGCAACGGCGCCTTGACGTTGCTTTGAAAAATGGGAAGGGTGAAGCATGGCATGCGTATCTCTGGGGCGCATGTGAACCGGGGGACTCGCGCGGTGACTTGAACTTCGTCAGCTGCCTCCGTCGATCACGGCCGACCCCATGCGCCGCTCATTGACCTACAGCTACTGGGGGTAGCAACCATATGACGAAGAAGACGCGGATCCGGATCGCGCGGATAGCCGCCGGTGCCGTGATCGCCGCGGGTGCCTCGCTGACCGCCGCGGGCGCCGCCTCCGCCACGGAGTCGGACTGCGTGCTGGGCGTGCTGTGCGCCGACGAGGACCCGACCCCGGACCCGGGCCCGACGGACCCGACCACGATCCCGACGGACCCCACGACGATTCCGACGGACCCCACCACGGTCCCGACGGACCCGACCGACGGGCCGACGGACCCCACCGAGGAGCCGACCGAGCCCACCGAGGACCCGGACCCGACGACGGCCCAGCCCTCCCAGGACCCCACCGCCACCTCCGAGCCCTCGCAGGGCGGCAGTCACGGCAACGGCGGCAACGGCGGCGGCAACAACAACGACCCCGACGGGGGCTCCGGCACCTCCGCCCAGGAGGAGGGCACCTCCGCCCTCACCGACACCGGCTCGAACACCACGGGCTCCGGCGCCAAGGCCCAGGGCAGCGGTTCCGAGCTCGCCGAGACCGGTGCCGGGCAGACCGCGTTCCTGATCATCGGCGCCGCCACCATGATCGCCGGTGGCGTCGGCTTCCGCGTCCTGCCGCGCCTCGTCGGCGGCCGGGGCGGTGCGGCTGCCTGACGGTAGCCGATCGGGTACGATGCGTGCCCACCGCTTGACGAGAAGGGCCCGGAGCTTGGCGCTCCGGGCCCTTCAGGCGTACTGGGCGGGAATTCTCACGCGGTCTGGTGCGCCAGCAGCGCCACCGCGGCGATCAGCACCGCCAGCAGCGCGATCAGCGTCATCGGGTTCAGTCCCGCGAAGAAGTTCTCCTGCTGTAGCCGCTCGCGGTTGGCGCGGCACACGGGGCACCGGCCTTCACTCACGGGCGCCGCGCAGTTCGCGCACACCAACCGGTCGTACGTCATGCGCTCGCCCTCCTTGCGCCGGCCATCACCCATATAACGTTTCCGGAACCGGGAACGTTCCCCCTCCACTGTGACAGGTTCCGGCGGTTCCTGCGGGGCCGGAGCCGAGCCGGGGCTGTGGCCCGGGGAAACATCACCAGGCACAAAAACGCACAAGCCCCCCACAACCTCGACCGGCGACTGCGCTTCCGTACCCGCTTCGCGTATGGTCACGCACATCTACCCCCGGCGACCCGTGGTGCATCCGTGATCCGATTCGACAATGTCTCCAAGGTCTACCCCAAGCAGACCCGCCCCGCACTCAGGGAAGTGTCCCTGGAAGTGGAGAAGGGCGAGTTCGTGTTCCTGGTGGGGTCCTCCGGCTCCGGAAAGTCCACCTTCCTGCGGCTGATCCTCCGCGAGGAGCGGTGCAGTCACGGACAGGTGCACGTGCTGGGCAAGGACCTCGCGCGCCTCTCCAACTGGAAGGTGCCGCAGATGCGCCGCCAGCTGGGGACCGTGTTCCAGGACTTCCGGCTCCTGCCCAACAAGACGGTCGCGGAGAACGTGGCCTTCGCGCAGGAGGTCATCGGCAAGTCCCGCGGCGAGATCCGCAAGTCCGTGCCGCAGGTGCTCGACCTCGTCGGGCTCGGCGGCAAGGAGGACCGGATGCCGGGCGAGCTGTCCGGCGGTGAGCAGCAGCGGGTGGCCATCGCCCGGGCCTTCGTCAACCGGCCCAAGCTGCTGATCGCCGACGAGCCCACCGGCAACCTCGACCCGCAGACCTCCGTCGGCATCATGAAGCTGCTCGACCGGATCAACCGCACCGGTACGACCGTCGTGATGGCCACGCACGACCAGAACATCGTGGACCAGATGCGCAAGCGCGTCATCGAGCTGGAGAAGGGCCGCCTCGTCCGCGACCAGGCACGCGGCGTCTACGGCTACCAGCACTGACGATCCCCAGGTCCTGGATCCACGGAAAGGCTTACCAGACGCCATGCGCGCCCAGTTCGTACTGTCGGAGATCGGTGTGGGTCTCCGCCGCAATCTCACGATGACCTTCGCGGTGATCGTCTCCGTCGCCCTGTCCCTGGCCCTGTTCGGCGGTTCGCTGCTGATGAGCGACCAGGTCAGCACGATGAAGGGCTACTGGTACGACAAGGTCAACGTCTCGATCTTCCTCTGCAACAAGAGCGATGCCGACTCCGACCCCAAGTGCACCAAGGGTGCGGTCACCGAGGACCAGAAGAAGCAGATCCTCGTCGACCTGAAGAAGATGACGGTCGTCGAGACGGTGACGTACGAGTCGCAGGACCAGGCGTACAAGCACTACAAGGAGCAGTTCGGCGACTCCCCGCTGGCCAGTTCGCTCACCCCGGACCAGATGCAGGAGTCGTACCGGATCAAGCTGAAGGACCCGCAGAAGTACCAGGTCATCGCGACCGCCTTCGACGGGCGCGACGGCGTGCAGTCCGTGCAGGACCAAAAGGGCATCCTTGACAACCTGTTCGGGTTGCTGAACGGCATGAACTGGGCCGCCCGGATGGTCATGGCGCTGATGCTGGTGGTCGCGCTGATGCTGATCGTCAACACCGTGCGCGTCTCCGCGTTCAGCCGCCGGCGGGAGACCGGGATCATGCGGCTGGTCGGCGCCTCCGGCTTCTACATCCAGGCGCCGTTCATCGCCGAGGCCGCGGTCGCCGGGCTGATCGGCGGCACGGTGGCCTGCGGATTCCTGGTCGTCGCGCGGTACTTCATCATCGACCACGGTCTGGCCCTGTCGCAGAAGCTGAATTTGATCAACTTCATCGGCTGGGACGCCGTGTTGACCAAGCTCCCGCTCATCCTGGCGACAAGCCTGCTGATGCCGTCGCTGGCCGCGTTCTTCGCGCTGCGCAAGTATCTGAAGGTGTGACGCATGCCAAGAGGGCCGTACGCTCAACCGAGCGTACGGCCCTTCGCGTTGTCCTAGACTCACCCGCATGTCAGGCCGCGACCTGTTCTGCCAGCCCCGCCGTTTCGGCCGCGGGGCCGCCCTGACATTGGTGTTCGCGGGCGTGCTCGCCGCCGGAGCCGCCACCGGCGCCCTCCCGGACGGCGATCACTCGGGTGCCTCCGGACGGAAGACCACCCAGGGCGCCGCCCGCGCGGCCACCGGGCACGACGACGTCGAGAGGGCCGCCGCCGAGGCCATGGCCGACGGCAAGTCCCCCATGGAGGCCGCCGAGCGCGCGGTCAGCCGCAGCGGGGACCGCTGGGGCGCCGTGTACTCCGAGGGGGAGTACGAGGAGTTCCAGGAGGCCCTCGACGGCGAGTACACCGGCGTCGGCCTGTCGGCGCGGCGCGAGCGCGACGGGCGGATCGAGGTGACCAAGGTGCAGTCCGGCTCGCCCGCGGCCGGCGCCGGGATCCGCCAGGGCGACCGGCTGCGCAGCATCGACGGGCGGCGGGTCGACGGACTGCCCGTCACCGAGGTCGTCTCGTTACTCCGCGGCGACGCCCAGGACGCGCACGCCGGCACCACCGTCCGGCTCGGCCTGGAGCGCGGCACGCGCGCGTGGAGCGAGACACTGCGCCGGGCCCGCCTCTCCACCGACTCCGTCACCGTCCGCAAGCTCGCCGCCGGGGTGACCGTCATCAAGGTCGCCGCCTTCACCAAGGGCTCCGGCGACACCGTCCGCACCGCCGTCCGCGAGGCCCCGGCCGACGGCCGGATCGTCCTCGACCTGCGCGGCAACTCCGGCGGCCTGGTCACCGAGGCCACGACCGCCGCCTCCGCCTTCCTCGACGGCGGCCTGGTCGCCACCTACGACGTCGACGGAAAGCAGCACGCCCTGCACGCCGCGTCCGGCGGCGACACCGCGAGACCGCTGGTCGCCCTGGTCGACGGCGGCACGATGAGCGCGGCCGAGATGCTCACCGGCGCCCTGAAGGACCGCGGCCGCGCGGTCGTCATCGGCTCCCGCACCTTCGGCAAGGGCTCGGTCCAGATGCCGAGCAAGCTGCCCGACGGCTCCGTCGCCGAGCTGACCGTCGGCCACTACCGCACCCCCTCCGGCCGCGCCGTCGACGGCCGCGGCATCACCCCCGACCTGGAGGCCGGGCAGAACGCGCTCCAGCGGGCGGAGACGGTCCTCACGGGCCTGGGCGACCCGTCGTAGCCCCGCTCGCCTTAATGCGCTTCCCTCCCACCCCCTCCATGGTGCGAAAATGGTCTGCACTATGAGCAAGGGAATGTACGTACCGAAGGAGTCCCAGCCCAAGCAGGGCGGAGGGACCGCGAAGACGGCGAAGGACGGCAAGCGCAAGATCGTCGCGCAGAACAAGAAGGCACGGCACGACTACGCGATCATCGACACCTACGAGGCCGGGCTCGTCCTCACCGGCACCGAGGTGAAGTCGCTGCGCCAGGGGCGTGCCTCGCTGACCGACGGCTTCGTCCAGATCGACGGGAACGAGGCGTGGCTGCACAACGCCCACATCCCCGAGTACAGCCAGGGCACCTGGACCAACCACTCCGTGCGCCGCAGGCGCAAGCTGCTCCTGCACCGCGAGGAGATCGACAAGCTGGAGTCCAAGTCCCAGGAGACGGGTCACACGATCGTGCCCCTCGCCCTGTACTTCAAGGACGGCCGTGCGAAGGCCGAGATCGCCCTCGCGCGAGGCAAGAAGGAGTACGACAAGCGGCAGACCCTGCGCGAGAAGCAGGACCGGCGGGAGTCGGACCGGGCGGTGGCTGCGGCGAAGCGCAAGCAGCGCGGTGCCTAGCCTTCCCGGCCGCCGGGAATAAGCTGGCGTCGTCGTGCGTTGGTCACGTACGATGGCACTGCACTCCACAGCGGGTGCGCATCCCCCTCCACGGAGGGGATTGAAAAATCAACATGGGGATGATCGGTTTCGACAGCGGCTGTCGAAGCAGGGGAAGCGTGTCGAGGAAGCGGCAATGATCTCGTAAACCATATGTCGCAAAAAATAATCGCCAACACCAAGCGCGATTCCTCCTCGTTCGCCCTCGCTGCCTAATTAGCAGCTAGCGAACTCTCACAGGAGTGTCAGCCCGGGGCTGTTCCCGACCCGGATCCTGGCATCAGCTAGGGGACTAAACCTTGATCCCGGTCACGGGGTGAAGAGGGAAACCAAACAGTGACTGAGCCCGTCGGAGACTTGTCCGCGTGATCTCCGGGGCCGAGAAAATCGAAGCGGACTGCACACGGAGAAGCCCTGATTCCGCACCGTTGGACGCGGGTTCGATTCCCGCCATCTCCACTCATCCCATGTGGCCAAGGCCCTGTCGCTTTCGAGCGGCGGGGTCTTTGTCGTGTACATCTTCATGGATCCCATACTTCGGAGGCGTCCAGACCGTGCGGCAGCAGTCCGGCCCCTACTTCGAGAAGTACGACGCCGACTTCGGGTTCAGCGGCCTGACCGAGTCGTTCGCCCTGTCGACGCCACCCGGCACGGCGGAGGCGGCACTCGCACTCGTCACGGAGAAGCTCGCCGAGTACGAGTGCGACACGCCCGTCGACAAATCGGGCATCGAGCGGCTCGGCGAGGACGAACGCCACACCCTCGGGTTCGACGTGTTCCACGACGACTTCGGGTACGCCGAGGAGCTCCGCGCGGACCTGGGCAAGCTCCTGGACTCCCCGCTGTCCGACGAGGTGCTCCGCTCCGTGTGGCTCGCCGCCACGGGAGGCGTATGGGATCCGTGGGCGCACGGAACCGGCGCGCGCGACTGGCTCGCGCGGATGGACGCGACCTGCGTGGCCCGTCCGCCCCGGGCGGCGGTGGGCCGTGAACCGGGCCCCACGTGGTCGTACTGGCGCCTGCCGGCCGTCGAAACCGTCCGGGACGCGATCCTGGCGGAGATCCGGGCATCCGCCGGCGAACTTCCCGGCCTGGCGCCGGCGCTCGAGGAGGTCGCCACCCGCGCCGACCTCGATCTCGGGTTCCGGCTCTATCTGCGCGCGCTCAAGACGGCGGCCGTGCCGGTCCTGGAGGAGCGCTGCAAGAGGTTCTGCGACCTCGGCGAACCGTTCGGACATCCCTTCCAGGTCGTCTACGGGGGGCTCACCGTCGTGTGGCGGCCCCTGGAGGCCGCGCGGCGTCTCTTCGACGAAGACTTCGGGTTCTCCGAACTCGCCCGGCAATTCGACCCGATGTGGGAGCGGTGCGTCCCGGTGCCCGAACTCCTCCACCAGACCGTCACCGCCGACGGCTATCGCATCCCCGGCGTCCAGGCGCTCGTACTGTGGGAGGACACTGTCCGGCTGCTCCGGTCCCCGCTGTCCGGCGACACGATCACCACGGTCTGGGCCGCCGCGTCGAAGACCGACCCCGGCCGCTTCGGAACCGACGGACCGGGCTGGCTGCGCCGGATCGCCGAGGCGTGCCGGGCCCGGCTCACCGAGGTCGCACGCGACGGCTCGTTCGAGGCCGACGACCACACGGTCGGCGTCAGCAGCGTCGCGGTCGAAGGCATCTTCGAAAAGCAGCCCGGCGCCACCCTGGCCGCCCGCGTCGACGGTCCCTCCGCGAGCACCGCCATCCAGGACGGCTCCGGAAACTGGGAGTGGCCGACCCTCACCGGCGTCGTCATCCTCGCGTTCACGGCCTGGCGGATCCGTACGATCCGGGGCCTGCTGGCCCTGCGCCGAATCGCACGGATCGCTGCCGTGCCAGCCTGACCAAGCGTAGCGGTCTGATCGCCGACGGTCACGGCGGCGGTGTGCGATCCGCTAACCTTGCGTTGTGACGCGCCCGATGGGTGCGTCCTCCCTTCACACCGGGCCCCGTCCCCTCGGGGCCCGGCCCGACGAGAGCGGTCCCGGGACCCTGTAAGGCCGCCTCACGTCGAAGGGAGACGCCTCCAGACGGGGTGTCACCGTGAGCAAGAGCCGACTCTCGTCACCCGGCTGATCCGGCGCCTGCCGGAGCGGGCGGCAAGGCACGTGAGGAGGTGGCTGCTCTGGTGGCTCAGCAAGTAGCCGGATGTCCCCATACAGGGTGGGGGCATCCGGCAAGCTCCTGCTGAGCTTGGGCCTCCGCGCGGATTACCGGTCCGATGCGGGGGCCCTCCTTGCGTCCAAGTACAGCACACAGAGCGCCTCGACGGCACCAAGGACCGACGACTCTTCACCCGAGCGCCCGCGGCGCCGTGCTCGCCCGGTCGGTCATCCGGGGCGGTAGCAGTGTCGCCTCGGGTACGGCGGTTCCGTCCAGCTTCTTCATCAGCAGCCGCACCGCCCGCTCGCCCACCTCGGCGGAGGGCAGGGCGACGGAGGTGACGGGAACCCGGACGGACTCGGCGAGTTCGTCCGGGCAGATGGCGGTGATCGAGAGGTCGCCGGGGACACGGAGGCCGAGTTGCTCGAAGGCGTCGATCAGCGGCTCCAGGATCGGCTCGTTGTGGACGACGACCCCCGTCAACGCGGGCTGCTCCCGCAGCAGTTGCTCGGCGACCAGGCGGGCGGCCGCCGGCGAGGCCTTGCACGGGTGGACGGAGCTCGACAGCCCGCCGCGATCGGCGGCGGCCGTGAACCCCTGGACGACCCGCTGGGCGAACGCCGTCCCCCGCACGTACACCTCCGGCGGCGACCCCACCAACGCCACCACCCGGTGTCCGAGCCGCGCCAGATGCTCCACGCATGCCTCGCCGGCCGCCTTGAAGTCGAGGTCGATACAGGTCAGCCCGTCCGCCTCGGCGGGGAACCCGATCAGCACGGACGGCCGGTCCAGCGAGCGCAGCAACGGCAGCCGGGGATCGTGGAGTTGGACGTCCATCACGATCAGGGCGTCGACAAGAGCCGTGTCCGCGACTCTGCGCAGGCCCTCCTCGCCCTCCTCCTGCGTGAGGAGCAGCACGTCATGGTCGTGCCGGCGCGCCGTCGTCACCACGGACACCGCGAACTGCATGACCACCGGGACGTGGATGCCGGCCCGTAAGGGGATCACCAGCGCCAGGACGTTCGACCGGCTGCTGGCCAGGGCCCGGGCGCCCGCGTGCGGCCGGTAGCCCAGCTCGTGGATGGCCGCCTCGACCCGCTGCCGGGTCTCCTCGGAGATGGGGCGCTTGCCGCTGAGCGCGTAGGAGACGGTGCTGGGGGAGACCCCGGCATGCCGCGCCACATCGGTGATCTTCACCATCAGCCCATCTCCAGCGTGAGAAACCCGGTACCGGCCTGCGCCCGAGCCGTCCGCTCCCCGGCCGCCAGCGCCCACGGCGCCACCGGATCACTGCACGAGGCCCGCAGCGTGTCCCCTTCGCGTACGACGGTGAAGGTCACGTCCCCGACCGGCACCGTCACCTGCGCGCCCCGCGCCGGCGCGTACGCCCGCAGCGTGACCCCGTCGGCGTGGTCGTAGTCGGGCCGGTCCGCCACCGCCCCCACCGGGATCACCGCCCCCGGCCGGACCAGCAGCGGCACGCTCGAGAACCCGTGCCGCTCGCGCACCCAGCGCGGCCCGGTCACCGTCCGCCCGCTCAGGAAGTGGGTCCAGGTGCCCTCGGGCACGTAGTAGGTCACGTCCCCCTCGTCGCTGAACACCGGCGCCACCAGCAGGTCCGGCCCGAGCATGTACTGCCGCTCCAGGTGCGCGCACCCGGGATCGTCCGGGAACTCCAGCACCATCGCCCGCATCACCGGCACGCCCTCGGCATGAGCGGCACGGGCGGCCTCGTACAGGTAGGGCATCAGGCTCAGCTTCAGGCGGGTGAAGAGCCGCAGCACGTCCACGGACTCCTCGTCGAACAGCCACGGCACCCGGTACGACGAGGACCCGTGCAGCCGGCTGTGCGAGGACAGCAGCCCGAAGGCCAGCCACCGCTTGAACAGCGCGGCCGTCGGCGTGCCCTCGAAGCCGCCGATGTCATGGCTCCAGTAGCCGAACCCCGACAGCCCGAGCGACAGCCCGCCGCGCAGCGACTCGGCCATCGACTCGTACGTGGCCTCGCAGTCGCCGCCCCAGTGCACGGGGAACCGCTGGCTGCCCGCGGTCGCCGAGCGGGCGAAGACCACCGCCTCGCCCTCGCCCCGGTGCTTGCGCAGCACCTCGAAGACCGTGCGGTTGTAGAGGTAGGTGTAGTAGTTGTGCATCCGCTCCGGGTCGGAGCCGTCCGACCAGGCCACGTCGACCGGGACCCGCTCGCCGAAGTCGGTCTTGAAGCAGTCGACGCCCTGCGCGAGCACCGCCTCCAGCTTCGCCGCGTACCAGTCGCGTGCGGCCGGGCTGGTGAAGTCGACCAGCGCCATGCCCGGCTGCCACAGGTCCCACTGCCACACGCTGCCGTCCGGCCGCCGCAGCAGGTGCCCGAGCGCCTTGCCCTCGGCGAACAGCGGGGAGCGCTGGGCGATGTAGGGGTTGATCCACACGCAGACGCGCAACCCCTTGTCCTTCAGCCGGGCCAGCATCCCCTCGGGGTCGGGGAAGACCCGGGGGTCCCACCGGAAGTCGCACCAGTTGAACTCGCGCATCCAGAAGCAGTCGAAGTGGAAGACCGACAGCGGGAGTTCCCGCTCCCGCATGCCGTCGATGAACGACGTCACCGTCTCCTCGTCGTACGACGTGGTGAACGACGTCGACAGCCACAGCCCGAAGGACCACGCGGGCGGCAGAGCCGGGCGCCCGGTGAGGGCGGTGTACTTGCGCAGGATGTCCTTCGGGGTCGGCCCGTGGATCACGTAGTACGTCAACTGCTGCGACTCGACGCTGAACTGGACCCTGGACACCGCCTCCGAGCCGACCTCGAAGGACACCTTGCCCGGGTGGTCGACGAAGACGCCGTAGCCCGCGTCCGTGAGGTAGAAGGGCACGTTCTTGTACGCCTGCTCGGTCGCCGTGCCGCCGTCGGCGTTCCAGATGTCGACGACCTGCCCGTTCTTCACCAGGGGCCCGAACCGCTCCCCGAGGCCGTACACACTCGTCCCCACACCGAGCCCCAGTTGCTCCCGCAGGTAGTGGGCACCGGTCCCGTCCCGCATGATGCCCATGCCCTTGGGGCCGCTGGAGGTGAGGACGCGGCCGTGGGCGAGGAAGTCGACGTGCCAGGGTCCGGTGCGGGCCAGCCGGACCGACAGCGCGCCGGAGGTGAGGGTCGCGTGCTCCTCGTCGTACTCGGTGTGGGCCGCGACCTCCGTCCCGGTGAGCTCGAACTCGGGTCCGTGCGGCTGCTCCCCGTCGAAGTGGGTGAGGGTCACGCCGATGACGTCGGGCATCGGCGTGTGCGCGGTGATCGTCACGACCGGTCCCTTCAGCAGGTCGCCGCGGTGGCGGATGGGCTGGGTCGGCGCGTGGATCTCCAGCCCGCCGTCCGGGGCGGTGACGTCGAGGACCTCGACCGGGTGGGCCGCGGTGACACCCTCGCGCAGCAGCCAGTAGCCGTCGGTGAACTTCACGCGCACTCCTCTTTGCTGGTCGCCTTCACTTGACCGCGCCCACGGCGATGCCGCGGGTGAGCGTCCGCTGGAAGACGAGGAAGAAGACGATCGCGGGCAGCACGCCCAGCAGGGCCGCCGCGTTGGTCATCGTGGCGTCCATCAGGCGCTGGCCCTGGAGCACGCCGAGCGCCACCGACACGGTCTGGTTGTCGTTGGAGATCAGCATGACCAGGGGGAGCAGGAACTCGTTCCAGGTCCAGATGAAGAAGAACACCAGCAGGACCCCGAGGGTGGGGCGGCTGACCGGGACCACGATCCGCCACAGCACCTGCCACTTGTTCGCGCCGTCGATCCGGGCGGCCTCGATGATCTCGCGCGGGAACTGCCCGAGGACCGAGGAGAGGAGATACGTGCCGAAGGCCGCCTGGATCACCGTGAACACGATGATCACGCTGAGCCGGGTGTCGTACAGGCCCATCTGCTTGCTCAGGTAGTAGACCGGGTAGACCAGCGCCTCCTGCGGCAGCATGTTCGCGAGGACGAAGAAGGCCAGCACCCAGGTGCGGCCCCTGATCCGGCCGATGCCGATCGCGTACGCGTTGAGCACCGACAGGACCGCGGCGAGAACGGCCACCGAGCCGCTGATCAGCACGGAGTTGACCAGCTTCTGTCCATAGTCGACCCGCTGCCAGAAGTCCTTCAGGCCGTCCAGGTAGAGGCCGTCGGGCAGGCTGAGCGGGCCGTGCGCGGAGTACTCGGCCGGTGACTTGACCGCGTTCACGGCCACGATCACGAACGGCACCACCATGAACAGGGCGGCGAGGCACAGGGCCACCAGCACCGGGTAGCGGCGTAGGACGGCGGTCATGCGCGGATCCCTTCCTCGGCGTCCTCGGCACGGGTCTGGAGTCTCAGGCCGATCAGGGAGAGGGCCAGGATGATCACGGTGAGGACGGTGGAGATCGCGGCGCCGTAGCCGACCTGGGTCTTCTCGAAGAAGGTGGAGAAGGAGAAGTACGACGGCACGTCCGTCGCCCCGCCCGGACCGCCCTTGGTCAGCACGTACACCGCGCCGAACACCTTCAGTGCGGCGATCGTGCACCAGGTCAGCACGACATAGGTCTCCGGGCGGATCTGCGGCAGCGTGATGTGCCAGAAGCGGCGCCACCAGCCGGCGCCGTCCAGCTCGGCCGCCTCGTACAGCTGCGGGTCGACGCGCTGGAGCCCCGCCATGAAGACGACCAGCGGGAAGCCGATCTGCACCCACACCATCACGCCCATGACGCTGTACAGCGCGATGTCCGGATCGCCGAGCCAGTCCTGCTGCCACGATCCCAGGCCGACCGCCTTCAGCAGTTCGTTGAGGGAGCCGTTGTCGGGGGCGAGGATCCAGCTCCAGACGATCCCGGCGACCGCGATGGGCAGCACCTGCGGAAGGTAGAAGCAGGCGCGCAGCACCGCGGCGACCTTGCTGCCGAAGTGCTTGCCGATGTAGTCGAACAGGGCGGCGGCCAGGACGAGACCGAGCGCCGTCGGTACGGCCGCCATGGCGACGACCATGAACAGGCTGTGCCGGAAGGACGCCCAGAACTCCGAGTCGTCCATCAGCTCCCGGTAGTTGGCGAGCCCGGCCCACTTCGGGCTGCCGACGCCCTGCCAGTCGGTGAAGCTCACGCCCGTGTTCATCAGGAACGGCACGACGATGACCGCTAGGAAGGCGAGGATCCCGGGGAGCAGGAAGAGAGCGTACGAGTCGCGGGTACGGGGGCGGCGCGGGCCGGCGTGGGTGTGCTTGCTCTTGCCGACGGCCCGCGTGCCCCGTTCGACGGTGACCGTCATTGCTTCGGGGCGCCCTTGTCGTACGCCTGTTGCAAGGCGTCGAGATAGCCGTCCGGCTTCTCGTTGCCCGTCATCAGCTTCTGCGTCTCGGAGACCAGGACGTCGTAGAAGCCGTTCACCGGCCAGTCCGGGTAGAAGGCCAGGCCGTCCTTCTGGCTGAGCGTGTTGAAGTCGGTGATGAGCTCCTTGGACTTCGGGTCCGTGATGGCGGACGTGTCGGCCGCGACCGGGACGCCGCCCTTGTTGCCGAGCAGGTTCTGGATCTTCTTCGACATGGTGATGTCGATGAAGTCGTAGGCGAGGTCCTTGTTCTTGGCGTTCTTCGGGACCACCCAGAGGTTGCCGCCGGAGCCCAGCGTCAGGTTCGAACCGGGCCACAGGGTGCTGTCCCAGTCGAACTTGGCCTCCGTCCGGAAGCGGCCGTACCACCAGCTGCCGGAGAACAGGATCGGCGCCTTGCCCTGGATGAAGGAGACGCCCGCGTCCTCGGCCTTGGTGCTGGTGGACTTCTCGCTGATGTAGCCCTTCTTCACCCAGTCGGCGAAGGTCTCCGCCGCGTACGTCCAGGCCGCGTCATGGAAGTCGGTCCTGCCCTTGTACAGCTCGTACGTGTCGACCCAGGAGCGGTCGGCCTTGGAGAGGGCCAGCTGGTAGAGGTACTGCTGGGCGATGTACTCGGCGCCGCCGTTGGCGAGCGGGGTGACGCCCTTCTTGACGAAGGCGTCCATGGCGGCCGTGAGCTCGTCGAACGTCTTCGGCTCGGCGATCTTGTACTTCTCGAAGAGGTCCTTGTCGTAGTAGACCATCGTGTACTCGGCGTAGTCCGGCACGCCGTACCACTTGCCGGAGCCCATGACCCCGTCGGTGTCGTACATGCTGGTCGTGCGCACACCGGCGCTGAGTTTCTTGTCCCAGCCGCGCTTGGTGGCCTCGGCGGTCAGATCGGTCAGCAGGCCCTGCTTCGACAGCTGGCCCGCGGTCGCGTTGCCCTTGTTGTACTCCATGATGTCGGGCGCGTCCGAGGAGTTCAGGACCATGGGCGCCGTCTTCTGGATCTGTTCGAAGCCCTTCTCCTCGAACTTCACCTTCACGCCCGGGTGCTTGGCCTCGAACTCCTTGATGGCCTCGTTCCAGGCCTGGCCCATCGCGCTGTCGGGCGCCTCGTAGTGCCAGAGCCGGAGCGTCTTGCCGTCGGACGCGCCGCTGTCCGAGTCGCCGCAGGAGGCCAGGACCAGTGATCCGGAGAGGACCACCGCCGCGGCCGCCGCCCGCCTTCGTGCCGTCAACATCCAGTGCCTCCAGGGGAGTCGGAGTCGGATGGTTCTCGGGGCCGGACGGCCGGGGTGCGGTCGTCCGGTGCCACGCAGCGTTCATCGGCTCGGCGGTTCGTCGAATCGATTCTGTGCGTGGCGTCGAAGCGCTTCGACGGGGGAAGGTACGTGTGGGCTCCGGGAGCGTCAATGGGTCTGACGGGAATTGCTGCAAGCGGTTCGACGGAGCGAACGAAGAGCGTTCCCCGCCGCATTGATCAACAGGGCGGTCACGGCCGCCGCGACCGGCGCCGCGAAGGCCGCCGTCGGAGTGGTGTGCTCGGCAGCCCAGCCCCCGGCCGCCGAGCCGCAGGCTATGCCGGTGAGCAGGGCGGTGACGACCAGGCTCATGCCCTCGTTGAGACGGTCCCCGGGGGTGCGGTCCTGGACCAGGGTCATCGCGGTCACCATCGTCGGGGCGGTCGCCATGCCCGCCGCCGGCAGGGCCACCGCGAGCGCCGGAAGCGTGCCTGCCGTGCGGGCGGCGAGCAGCGGCAGGAACATCAGCGCGGCCATGGCCAGCAGACACCACGGCAGCCGGCGCTCCGCAGGCCCGCCCGGCTTCCGCGCCCCGTACAGCAGCCCCGCCGCGCAGGAACCCGCCGCCTGGAGCGCGAGCACGACCCCGGCCGCCGAGCGGTGGCCCTGGGCGTCGGCGTACGCGATCGTGACCACCTCCATCGAGCCGAACACCGCGCCGGTGGCCACGAAGCACGCCAGCAGCAGCGGTATGCCGGGGGTGCGCAGTGGCGACGCGGCCTTCGTACGCGCCCGCGGCGGCGGCTCCGTCGACCGCTGCGCCGCGAACAGCAGCACTCCGGTCAGCAGCAGCCCCCCGCCCACGAGCGTGCCCGCCTCCGGGAAGAACGTGCCGGTCAGGAAGGACGCCAGGACCGGGCCCAGCATGAAGCACAGCTCGTCGGCGGCCTGCTCGAAGGAGTTCGCGGTGTGCAGGGCCTCGGGGTCGTCCCGCAGCAGGTGGGCCCAGCGCGCCCGGGACATGCCGCCGATGTTGGGGACGGTGGCGGTCGCGGCGTACGCGGCGAACAGGGTCCAGTCCGGTGCGTCCAGGCGCACGCACAGCAGCAGGGCGAGGCCGCCCAGCACGGCGGTGACCGTGGCCGGCACGGCGACCCGGGCCTGCCCGTACCGGTCGACGAGCCGGGCGATCCAGGGCCCGGCCACCCCGGTCGCCGCGAGACCGGTCGCGGTGACGGCGCCGGCGAGTGCGTACGAGCCCCGTGACCCGGCGATCATGACGACCGCGCTCACACCGAACATGCCCATCGGCAGGCGGGCGATCAGGTTGCCGGTGGTGAAGGCGCGGGTGCCGGGGTGGGTGAACAGGCGGCGGTAGGGGCCGGGGCGGACGGGCGCGGGGGTTTCCTCGATGGTTGATTGCGGCATGGCTCAACCGTCGCCCGGAGTGGATCACGGGGTCCAACACCTGATTGCCACCGATTCACGCATCCCTGTTGTAAGTTCGCCCGGTGCCCACTCCCGCCCACCTCGACCCCCGCCTCCTGCGCGCCTTCGCCACCGTCGCCGAGGAACTGCACTTCACCCGCGCCGCGTCCCGCCTGTACGTCGCCCAGCAGGCCCTCAGCCGTGACGTGCGGCGCCTCGAACGGGAGCTGGGCGCCGAGCTGTTCGTCCGCACCACCCGGCAGGTCGCGCTGACCGCCGACGGCGAGCGCCTGCTGCCGCTCGCCCGGCGGGTCCTCGCCGCCCAGGACGACCTGCTCGCCGCCTTCGGACAGGCCCGCCCCCTCCTGGTCGACCTCAACTCCCCGAACCTGGACACCGGCCGGCGCGTGCTGCACCGGGCGCGGGAACTCGCCCCCGACCACGAGCTGATGGCCCGCTACGAGAGCGGGCTCACGGGGGCGGCGGCCGAGCTGCTCGCCGGGCGTCTGGACGTCTCGTTCGGCCGGTTCGCGGGCCTGGACCCGGCGCTGCGGGCCGGGCTGGACCAGCAGCTCGTACGGTACGAGCCGATGGCGGTCGTGCTGCCCGAGGCGCACCGGCTGGCGCCGCTGGCGGCGGTACCGCTGCACGCGCTGGCGGGCGAGACCGTGTACGCCGGGGCGGGCAACGCGCGTACGCCGGAGTGGACCGACCTGGCCCACCGCCTCTTCGCCGGACGCGGCATCGAGGTCGCGCCACCGGCGCCGCTGGCCGTGGGTGAGGAGGAGTTCCAGCGGCTCATGGCGAAGACCGGTAACCCGGTGCTCGCGGTGACCGGCTTCTCCGCCCTGCCGCGCACGGTGGTGCGGCCGCTCGTCGACCCCGTCCCGCTGTCGCCCGTGTCGCTGGTGTGGCGCAGAGGGCTCGCGCATCCCGCGTTCGACGCGGTTCGACGGGCCGCGGCGGAACTGGCCGCCGAACGGGGGTGGTTGAGGCGACCCGAAAGCGCATGGATTCCAGCCATCGATGAATCGATCACTGAATCGGTCACTTCCGTTCACCATTGAAACTTCCGAGGTCCCCGACCCGCGTCGGCGCTACGTTCGGGACAGCCGAGCACGGTGAGACAGGGGGGCGCTCGGACCGGTGGGGGCCGGGTCCGACGGCGCGGGCTCGGAGTCGTATGCGCACCCGGAAACACTCCCGTGGGGGGAACGCAGGTGCGCGCGAAGAAGTGGCCGGAAAACACCCGGACGGAATGGCCCGATGCCGAACTCGGGGCCCAGGGCCTGCCGGTGACCGGGAACGACATCCAGAGCTTCCCGGAGACCGGAACGACGGACGTCCTCCCGGGCGGGGCGGTGCCCGACGCGGGGCCGACCGAAATGCTGCCCGCGGTGCGAGTCACCGGAACGGCCGGGCCGTCGGCCCACGACCCGCACGCGCATGACCCGCTCGAGGTGACCGTCCAGCTCGACGCCGACCGGATCGCGGACGAACGTACACGCCTCGCCGAGCACGGACGTGCGCCGCGCGGCGGGGGCCAGGACCCTTCCGGCGGGCCGGTCTTCGTCGACGCGTCGGGCCGCCGCAGGCGCACCTTCCGCCGCCTCGGCATGTTCGCCGGCACCGCCTGCGCGGTCTACGCCGTCGTCATCGTCGCCACGCTCCTCTCCGGCAGCTCGGACGCGCCCTGGCTGCCCGTGCCCGGCCAGAACGAGGACAAGCCGGCCGGCCAGGTGGACATATCCCCTGCGCCCGCCGACTCCGCCCGGCCCTCCGGCCGCACCGGCGCCGCGCCCGCTACGGGCCCGAGGGTGCCCGGCGGCGCCGCCCCGTCGCCGGGCGGCAGCGCGGCCGCACCCGGCGCCACGGGGACCGCCAGGCAGCCGGGGGCCTCCGCCGACCCGCAGCCGACGGCGACGAACCCCACCTCCGGTGCGGGCAGTGCGGGCGGCTCCTCCCCGGACCCCGAGCCCACGGCGCCGACGCCCTCGACCACCCCGCCCACCCCGACCGGCCCGGCCGGCGGCTCCGTCAGCCCGTCGCCGTCCACGGGCGGCGACGGGGGCACGGGAATCGGTACGGGACCGGGCGGCGGAACAGGCACCGGAACCGGAACGGGCACGGTCGCCGACGGCCCGGTCGGACCGGCCCCGGCCGCCGCCTCCCCGACCTCCGTGTGACGGGGGCGGCACCTCTGATGACACCCCGCATCCGCCGTCCCGGAGCCGGAGCCGGAGCCGAAGCCGGAGCCGAAGCCGGAGCCGGAGCCGGAACCGGAACCGAGCCTGCATCCGCGCCCGAGCCCGCATCGGCATCCTCGCCCGAGTCCGCGCCCGAGCCCGCACCCGCACCCGCACCCGCGCCCACCCCTCGTGACCGCCCGCGCCGCCGCCTGCCCCTGCGCCTGCTGTTGCCCCTTCTCGTGCTCCTCGCCCTGATCGCGATGCTGATGCTGCGCGGCTATGTGCACAGCGAGATCCTCGCCGACCACCGCATCCGCCCCGAGGCCTCCACCGGCAAGGTGCCGGAGAAGATCCTCGACGGCGGCCCGGTCATCGACACCCGCGGCGGCCGCACCACCAGCCTGCGCGTCCCCGACCACCGCCTGGTCCTCACCTTCGACGACGGCCCCGACCCGACCTGGACCCCGCAGGTCCTGGACGTGCTGAAGAAGCACCACGCGCACGCGGTCTTCTTCGTCACCGGCACCATGACCTCCCGCTACCCGGACCTCGTCCGGCGCATGGTCGCCGAGGGCCACGAGGTCGGCCTGCACACCTTCAACCACCCGGACCTCGCCTACCAGTCCAGGAAGCGCATCGACTGGGAGCTGTCACAGAACCAGCTGGCGATCACGGGCGCGGCGGACATCCGTACGTCCCTCTTCCGCCCTCCGTACTCCTCCTTCGCCGACGCCATGGACGACAGGTCCTGGCCGGTGACCCGGTACATCGGCACCCGCGGCTACATCACGGTCGTCAACAACACCGACAGCGAGGACTGGCGCAAGCCCGGCGTCGCGGAGATCATCCGCCGGGCCACCCCGCACCACGGCAAGGGCGCGGTCGTCCTCATGCACGACTCGGGCGGCGACCGTCACCAGACGGTCCAGGCCCTCGACCGGTTCCTGCCCCTGCTCCAGAAACAGGGCTACACCTTCGACAACCTCACCGAAGCCCTGAACGCGCCCAGCGCCCACACCCCGGTCACCGGCCTCGACCTCTGGAAGGGCAAGGCGTGGATCTTCCTGGTCCAGGCCTCCGACGACATCACCGGCGCGATGGTGGCCGGCCTCGCGGTCGTCGGCGCCCTGGTCATCGGCCGCTTCGTCCTCATGTTCCTGCTCTCCGGCGCCCACGCCCGCCGGGTGCGCCGCCGCGGCTTCCGCTGGGGGCCGCCGGTCACCGAACCGGTGTCGGTGCTGGTCCCGGCGTACAACGAGGCCAAGTGCATCGAGAACACCGTCCGCTCCCTGACGGCGAGCGAACACCCGGTGGAGATCGTCGTCGTCGACGACGGATCGACCGACGGCACGGCCAGGATCGTCGAGGCGATGGACCTGCCCGGGGTCCGGGTGATCCGCCAGCGCAACGCGGGCAAGCCCGCGGCGCTCAACCGGGGCCTGGCGAACGCCAGTCACGACCTGATCGTGATGATGGACGGCGACACCGTCTTCGAGTCGTCCACGGTCGGGGAACTGGTGCAGCCCTTCGGCGACCCACGGGTGGGCGCGGTGGCCGGCAACGCGAAGGTCGGCAACCGGGACTCGCTCATCGGTGCCTGGCAGCACATCGAGTACGTGATGGGCTTCAACCTCGACCGCCGGATGTACGACATCCTGCGCTGCATGCCGACGATCCCCGGCGCCGTCGGAGCCTTCCGCCGGTCCGCCCTGGAACGGGTCGGCGGCATGAGCGACGACACGCTCGCCGAGGACACCGACATCACGATGGCCCTGCACCGGGACGGCTGGCGGGTGGTGTACGCGGAGAAGGCCCGCGCCTGGACCGAGGCCCCGGAGTCCGTCCAGCAGTTGTGGTCCCAGCGCTACCGCTGGTCGTACGGCACGATGCAGGCCATCTGGAAACACCGCCGGGCGCTGCTGGAACGCGGCCCCTCGGGTCGCTTCGGCCGGGTGGGCCTGCCCCTGGTCTCCCTGTTCATGGTGGTCGCCCCGCTGCTGGCCCCCCTGATCGACGTCTTCCTCCTCTACGGGATCGTCTTCGGCCCCACCCGGAGGACGATCGCGGCCTGGCTGGGCGTCCTGGCGGTCCAGGCCGTGTGCGCCGCGTATGCCTTCCGCCTGGACCGCGAACGCGTCACCCACCTGATCTCGCTCCCGCTCCAGCAGATCCTCTACCGCCAGCTCATGTACGTCGTACTCCTCCGGTCCTGGATCACGGCACTCACCGGGGGCCGCCTGCGCTGGCAGAAACTGCGGCGCACGGGAGTCGTCGAGGCGCCGAGCGGCGGCCGGGTGCCGGGTGACGGCCGGACGTCGGGTGACGGCCGGACGTCGGGAGGCGACCAGGTGCCGGGCCCGCGAACGCCCGGCACGAGCAGCAGTGATCGGAGGCCGGTGGCATGACCGGTACGGAAGCCGTCGCCCCCTCCTCCGTCGCCCGGAAACCGACCGTCGGCCGGGACCGCTACCTGGACCTCCTCCGCTCGATCGCCCTGGTCCGCGTGGTGGTCTACCACCTCTTCGGATGGGCGTGGCTGACGGTCCTGTTCCCCTCCATGGGCGTGATGTTCGCTCTGGCCGGCTCCCTGATGGCCCGCTCCCTGAACCGCCCGGCGCCGAAGGTGATCCGGGACAGGGTACGGAGACTGCTCCCGCCGCTGTGGGCGTTCAGCGCGCTGGCGCTGGCGCTGTTGTTCGCGGGCGGCTGGAACCCCGTGAAGGACCCGGACAACGGCGGCACCTGGGGCGTACTGAGCCTGGTGGACTACGTGATCCCCGTGGGCGCCCCTCCCTTCCCCTGGCACATCGGTTCCGAGTCCGGCCTGCTGGAGGACAGTTGGGCGGTGCAGGCGGTGGGTCCGCTGTGGTATCTGCGGGCGTACCTGTGGTTCGTGGCGGCGTCCCCGCTGCTGCTGTGGGCGTTCCGCAGGGCACCGTGGCCGACGCTGCTGGCCCCTCTGGGCCTGACGGCGGTCCTGGGCACCGGCCTGCTCACCATCCCCGGCGAAACGGGCAACGCGGTCACCGACTTCGCGGTGTACGGCGGCTGCTGGGTCCTCGGCTTCGCCCACCACGAGGGCGTGCTGCGCCGCGTTCCCCGCTACCTGGCCGTCTCCGCCTCGGCCCTGCTGATGTCCTTCGCCCTGTGGTGGGCGTCGGGCCACCTGGGCCCGGACGGCTGGGACCTCAACGACATCCCCCTGGCCCAGGCGAGCTGGTCCTTCGGCTTCGTAGTGGTCCTCCTCCAGTACTCCCCGTCCTGGCAGGAACTGCCGGGCCGCCTGCGCCGCTGGGACAAGCTCGTCACCCTCTCCAACAACCGCGCCGTCACCATCTACCTGTGGCACAACCTCCTGATCATGGCGACGGTCCCGATCATCGACCAGGCGTACGACCTCCCGTTCATGCAGAGTGACCACGCGGTGGCGGCACTGGACGCCACGTACATGCTCTGGATGTTCGCCCTGGTCTGGCCGCTGATCGCCCTGACCATCCTCGCCCTCGGCTGGATCGAGGACATCGCGGCGAGGCGGGCTCCTCGGTTGTGGCCGAACGGTGCGCATCGTGCGGGGTCTCGGCGAAGGCCCTGAAGCGGGGCGGCAGTTGGCCGGAGCGGGACGGGAACACGCTTGCGCGCGGCGGACGGTGTGGCGAAAGCTGGTGGGTGTGGGGCGGGGGATTCGGCTGGTTGCTGGTGCCCGTGATCCGGTGTCCGCCCGCCGACCGACCGACCCGATCCGAGGAGTGACACTCCCAGATGACGCAGCCTCCCGGCTGGCCACCGCCGCAGCAGCCGTACCCGGGGCCGTACTCACCACAGCCCCCCGCCCAGGCCCCCGGGCAGGTCCCCAACCCGTACGCGACACAGCCCGCTTACGGCGGACCCTACGGCGCGGGCCAGTACGGCGGAGGCGGCCAGTACGGCCCCTATCCACCCCCACCGCCACCTCCCGGAGGCGGCGCCCGCCACAAGAGGAAACTGGCCCTCATCGTGTCCGGCGCCGCGGCGGCCGTGCTCCTGATCGGCGGCGGCGTCTACCTCGCCACAAACGGCGGAGACAAGCCCAACAAGCCCTTGGCCCAGGCAAGCGAGTCCGCAACCGCGACCGACACACCGACGGACGACGCGCCCGACCAAAGCTCGGAGACCCCCTCTGACTCCTCCGACTCCTCGGACGAGGACACCGCCACGGCCCCCGCCACAGGCTTCCAGGGCCAGTGGCAGGACGACGCCAACAAAACGCTCACCATCGGCGAGAAGTACAACTCCGGCTCCTACAAGGGCAAATACGCCCTCTCCTACATCGACCCCGGCGGCGAGGGCATCCTCACCGGCCTCGGCATGGACCGCAGCGACGGCACCTTCCGCATGGTCCTCAAGCCCATGAGCACCGAGGGCACCAAGAAAGACGACTACCTCGCGGCCACGCTGAAGCGTTCGGGAGACAGCGTGAACATCAAGTGGGACGACGGAGGGAGCGACACGCTGGCGTACGTGGGCGAGTAAGAACTGCCTGATCGCCCTCGCTGTTGCAATGTCACGAGACGGCACCGACCCCGGGCCACACCAACCCGCTCTGGTGCCCCAACTGGCAGCCTCGATACCGTACCGACTGCTTCACCAACCCCGATCCCCCCACCAGGAGCCCACCGTGACCCGCCGCCCCCGCCTACTCACGACAGCCACCGCCGGCGCGATGGCCGCGCTTCTCCTTGCCGGTTGCGGCGGGGGTGGGGACGGCGGCTCGAAGGGCAACGACAAGATCGCGGGCGCGGACACGGGGGACTCGGCTTCGGCTTCGCCGAGCGCTTCGGCGTCTGCGGCTGCCGGACGTCCAAAGATCACTTTCCCGTCCGACGCCAAGAACGTCTTCGAGGACACGAAGACCGGTGATGCGACGAAAGATGCGGTCCTTGCGGACAGCGCTCTGAGCGTCAATTCCGTGGACGAGGCCATCTTCAAGGGAAGTGCGAGCACGAAGGCGCTTGGCTTCTACAACACCGGCAAGGCCCTTAGCTCGTCGATCACGTACGTGCGTGGATATATCGACGACAACGACACGTGGATCGGTGAGACCCGGTACTTCGACCGCAAGGTGACACTTTCAGGAGCGAAAGAGGCCTACGTCACCTATTGCTCTGATGAGAGCAAGTCCTTCATCAAGGACAAAAAGACGAAGAAGGTCGATAGGACGCCGACGACCGCGAACGCCTACGTGCTCTACCACACCACACTCGCCAGGAACGCCGACGGCGTCTGGCAGACCACCAACATCGTTTCGAACAGGGGGGACAAGGCGTGCCAGCCCTAAGAAAGTTGGCGAGGATCACGACGGTCGTGACCCTTGTGAGCGTTCCCGTCTTCGCGTCCCATGCGGCCTTCGCTGAGCGCGACAAGCACGGCACCAACGGGCAGACCAAGCAACACGGAAACGCCACTGACGACGGCACTCTTTCCTCGACCGTCGGCGTCATCGTCTACGACCGCTCGAAGAACGGCTCCGGCGACTCGGTGGGCCCCGTCACCTCCACCACCTCCTGGACCCCGCCGGCCTGCTGGTACGCGCCGAAGTACACGCCGGCCCAGCTCAAGGCCTACTTGGAGCCGATTTGGGAGGCGGGTTCCACAGGTTACGAGTGGGATGCCGAGCAGCGTGCCCGGTACGTCGACGGTCATCCGTACAAGGACTTCAACAAGGACAAGGCCGACAAGGGCTACTGGTGGGACTCGTACGTCAACAAGGACTTCCCGCCGGGCTGGGACAAGTGCAAGGAGCCCTTCTTCTGGGTCGACAAGGGTGACCCCCCGCCGGCGAACGTCGAGAACGCCGTCACCCCAGAGATCCTCGCCGAGCTGGCCTACAACGAGATCCGCGTTCCCAGCACGAAGGTGACGCTGGCCCCGGCGAACACGACCAAGGTGAACCTCCCCACGTGGGCCTGGCTGGACGGCGCCAAGTTCAAGCCGGTCTCCGTCACCGCCTCGATCCCCGTGCTGAATCTCTCCGCGACGACAACCGCTGAGCCGGTCTCCCTCAGGATCGACCCCGGCACGTCCGACGCGACGACCTACCCGGCGTCCGGCGTCTGCCAGATCAAGGACGGCAGCATCGGCGAGCCCTACGCCAAGGGGAAGTCCGACGAGACGCCACCCTGTGGAGTGAAATACCTGCGCTCCTCCGGCAACGGTTCGTACCCCCTGAAGGCCACCGTCACCTGGAAGATCCACTGGACGGGCACAGGCAACACGGGCGGCGACCTGCCTGACGGCACGTTCGGAGCCAACCAGGATGTCGTGGTGCAGGAGATCCAAGCCGTCAACCGGTGACACAGCGCGCCAACGGATAGGCCACCCACCCCTCACGTGGCAGACCGGCTGGCGTCGAGGACATCAAGATCCTCCCCATCGGCATGGGCGAGAAGTACGCGACCGGCTCCTACAAGGGACCGTGCGTGGGTGAGTAGGGACTCCTCCTTGAGAGGACCAAGCAGCGGCCCCGCTTGCCCTGTTGCAATGTCCTGAGACGGCGCCGACTCCGGGTCACACCAACCCTCTCTGGCGCCCCAACTGGCAGCCTCGATACCGTATCGACTGCTTCCGCCAGCCCGAACGCCCCATCAGGAGCCCACCGTGACCCGCCGCCTTCGCCTGCTCACGACAGCCACCGCCGGTGCGATGGCCGCGCTTCTCCTTGCCGGTTGCGGCGGGGGTGGGGACGGCGGCTCGAAGGGCAACGACAAGATCGCGGGCGCGGACACCGGGGGTAAGTCGTCGGCCTCCCCGAGTGCTTCGGCGTCGACTGCGGCTGGTCGACCGAAGATCGAACTGCCGTCGGATGTGAAGCTGACCTTCGCGCCGGAAAAGACGGGAGACACTGTCAAGGACGCGATTCTGAGCGACAACGCGGAGCTCCTTCGTGCTCTCGACGCTGCCATCGTCGCCCAGGATCCTCGTCTTCCCGCTCTCGAGTACTACACGGAGGGCGAAGGAGCCGTAGCGGCCCAGCAGTGGGTCAAGTCCTTTAAAGACGCTGGCTGGACGATCACCGGAACTGTGCGCTATTTCGACCGGCAGGTCAGCGTTGAGTCCAAGAACAAGGCGTCGCTCACGTATTGCGGAGACGAGAGTAAGGGCTACAGCAAGGTCATCAAGACCAACAAAATCAAGGACACGAAGGTCACCAAGGACAGCTACGTCGCTTATGGCCTCCAGGTACAGAAGAACGAGAAGGGGGTTTGGGAGCTCGTGAAAATCGCTTCCACTCGGGGAGCGGACAGGTGCCAGCCGTGACTCGGCTCCTTCGTGCTGGTGCTGTCCTGCTCGCTGTATCAACCTGTCTCGTCCTCGCTCCGTCGGCCAACGCCAGCCAAAAGCCGCCCGGGGGCGGGACGTTCGGCGGCGGATCGGATTCGAACACGTCCGGTAATGCCTCCGGTGACGGCACTCTTTCCTCGACCGTCGGCGTCATCGTCTACGACCGCTCGAAGAACGGCTCCGGTGACTCGGTGGGCGCTGTCACGTCCACTACCTCTTGGACCCCGCCGGCCTGCTGGTACGCGCCGAAGTACACGCCGGCCCAGCTCAAGGCCTATCTGGAGCCGATTTGGGAGGCGGGTTCCACGGGTTACGAGTGGGATGCCGAGCAGCGTGCCCGGTACGTCGACGGTCATCCGTACAAGGACTTCAACAAGGACAAGGCCGATAAGGGCTACTGGTGGGACTCGTACGTCAACAAGGACTTCCCGCCGGGCTGGGACAAGTGCAAGGAGCCCTTCTTCTGGGTCGACAAGGGTGACCCCCCGCCGGCGGACGTCGAGAACGCGGTCACCCCGAAGATCCTCGCCGAGCTGGCCTACAACGAGATCCGCGTTCCCAGCACGAAGGTGGCGCTGGCCCCGGCGCACACGACCAAGGTGAACCTCCCCACGTGGGCCTGGCTGGACGGCGCCAAGTTCAAGCCGGTCTCGGTGACCGCCTCGATCCCGGTGCTGGGTATCTCCGCGACGACGACCGCCGAACCGGTGTCCCTGAAGATCGACCCCGGCACGTCGGACGCGGAGACGTACCCGGCGTCGGGCGTCTGCCAGATCAAGGGCGGCAGCATCGGCGAGCCCTACGCCAAGGGGAAGTCCGACGAGACGCCACCCTGTGGAGTGAAATACCTGCACTCCTCCGGCAACGGCTCCTACCCCCTCAAGGCCACCATCACCTGGAAGATCCACTGGACGGGCACAGGCAACACGGGCGGCGACCTGCCTGACGGCACGTTCGGGGCCAATCAGGATGTCGTGGTGCAGGAAATCCAGGCCGTCAACCGCTGAGGGACGCGACGCATGTCGTGATGGAGACAGAGTTGGAACAAGCACGGGCAGGCAAACGTGCACCGGCCTTCGGCCTGATCACCCCTGAGGACTGGTACCGCATTCCGCTCCGACCGCAGGACCGTCGCGAGGCATCGGTGAGCGCGCTGATCCGGCGGCAGTTCGCGGGAGTGGATGATCAGCCCCTCCTACGCCGCAAAGCGGAGGAGGAGCTTCTCGGAACGGCCGAGGCAGCAGCCGAACAAGGCGGCGTGGTGCTCTACCTGTCGTTCCTGGAGGCGGCAGGCATCCCGCTGTCCGCCTCTTTGCTGGTGTCTCGCTTGTACGAGAAGTTCGACGGCCTCGATGCCGTCGCCGCGCTTACCGGCTCCGGCGAAGTCGGGTTGGTGACGCTCCAGGCCGCCGGGCGGGCAGCCCGGTTGCTTCGACGCGAGCAGACGAAGCAGTCACGGCGACTGGGCTCCGAGTTCCAGGACACCATCTTGGAGTATTTCGTACCGGTCCCGCGTCGTGACGAAGTCCTGATGCTGACATTCAGCACTCCGCTGGAGCCGATCGCGGAAGCCATGGTGGGGCTCTTCGACGCGGTCGCCGGGACGCTGCGCTGGCAGCACGGAGATGAAGAGACGGAGGGGACGCAGGCTTGAGCGAGCGGCTCAGGGTCTCCACGGATGACCTGCACACGGTTGGAACGGGTCTGCGCACCTTGGCCACGGAGTTCGAAGGCTTGGACAGGCTCATGGACGCTTATGACCGTCGTACGGTCGGACACAAAGTCCTGTACGAGCGGCTGCAGGATTTCTCCGACGGTTGGGACGACAACCGCAAGAAGATGGTCGAAGAGATCCAGGGCCTCGGCCAGATCGCCCACGAAGCGGGTAAGGCGTACACGGAACTGGACACTGCTCTGTACAACGCGCTCGTGGGCAAGGGAAAGAAGAAGTGAGTCGCCCGGCAGAGCACAGGTGGGAGGTGCTGGGGGAGAGCAGCGACCCGGTACCCGGCGACGTCCACGAGATGAAAGAACTCTCGCGCCGGTTCGAGACGACGGCGAAGACCATCTCCGACACGGTTGCGGCCCTGCACCGTATTGGGAAGATGGAGAGCTGGGACTCCAAAGCGGGAAAGGCGTTCGCCGAGAAGGCGAATGAGACGGCGAAGACGGTGCGCAAGGCGCACGACCGCTATGCTGATGCCGGTGCCGCTCTCAAGGAGTACTACACCGATCTCGAGACCATCCAGGATGAGGCAGACAAGCTTCTCAAGCAGGCCGAGACGCAGAGCGGCGACCTCTCCGCAGCCAAGTCCAAGGCCGAGCATCCACCGAAGGGCACCGAAGCGAGCGATCAGGGCAAGCTGGACAAGAAGGTGACCGATCTCCAAGCCGGACTGGACGGCCTGCGCGGGAAGCTTGCCACTCTGAAGACTCGCCACAAGAACGCGGGCAACAAGGCGGCACGGCTCATTCACGACACCACAGAATCCGACGGGCTCAACGACTCGTGGCTGGACGATCTGCGTGATGCGCTGACCATCATCAGCAATGTCGCGGGAGCCATTGCCGCGGTCTGCGGGGTGGTGTCGCTGCTTGTTGGCTGGATCCCGATCATCGGGCAGGCGCTTGCCGGGGTCCTGGGCACCATCGCCCTAGTGATGACAGTTGTCTCGCTCATCTGCCATGTGCTCCTCGCCATCAACGGGGACGGATCCTGGGGCGACGTGGCGATGGATGTGCTCGGGCTTGCGACCTTCGGGGTCGGCCGTGTTTTCTCCGCGGGTTCCAAGCTTGCGGCCACGGTCGGACGCAGTCGCGTCTGGACGGCCGCGACACAGTACGTCCGTGGTTGGAACCCAGCGCTCAGCGCGGCAGCGAGGCGTGCACTCGTCATTGAGATGGTCGGTCCGCGGGCAAGAGCGGTCGCCGGTGCAGCGGTCCCCGACGTGTCTCTGGCAGCGGCCTTCAAGGGCCTGCCACGCTCCTTCGCAGACGACCTGGGCGTTGTCCGCAGCAATTGGCGGGATCTGTTCAAGGTCGGGGACAACCTCTCCGCGGCCCGTGACGCGTACCACGCGGCAGGAACACGTGGCCTGGCCAGCATGTACGTCGGACCGGGCATGGTTGACGAACTGGGGCGAATGAAGGCCGTCGATTCAGCTGACTTGCATTTCATCGGTACACCCGGTGCGTTCAAGCAGGCCCTGACGTACAACTCTTGGGCTCTGGGCGCTACAGGCACGGGTGCGGCTTCCGACACCAACAGCTTCATCGGTCTGTGGAGTAGTGATCCGGAGCCCGACGTTACTGGCCCTGACGCGTCGCTGGCCGGAAGGTGAGCGTTGCTGTGACGCCTGCGGAAGGCTGGCGGGAATGCCGGATCGCACTCCCCGGCCCGGAGAACTGGCTGGTGCTCGACCTGAGGAGCGAAGAGCCGGAGACCTGGGCACGCGAAGTCGCCGAACAGCACCTCGACAGAGGCTCCGGGCCCGAGTGGTACGACGCCTTCGCCGAGGATCTCCTTTGGTACTGGAGCGCAGCAGTGCGACAGGGCGCCTTGTGCGCGGCGGTGCTCGCCCCGCTGAACGACGCGATCCTCGCCAGCTACACGGTGAGGGAGCTGAGGATCCCTTCGGGACTGCTGACCATCGCAGCGTTGCGATCGGAGGCAGAGTCTGCTGTAGGGCCCTGCTTCGGTAAGCCGGCGCTCGTGGAAGCTGAACTTCCCTTGGGGCCCGCCCTCCGCGTCCATCGCCTTGAGCCCACAGCTCCGGATACTGACAGCGGCGCCATCGTGGAAGGAGTGGCTCACTACATCCTGCCACGACAGCACCGCACGGCCCTGGAATGTCGCCTCCTATGGACGGCGCTGGGGCTCGGCGAGGAGCTGGGCAAGATCGCCGACGAGTTGGCGGATTCAGTCCGTTTGGCGTGAGTTGGATGTGCCGCGTGAGCTGAGGCGGCTTCCAACCACTTCGCCCAGCCCCAACTTCTCCCACGGCACCATGGCCAGCGGCATCCAACTGAAGCCGACAGCGAATACAGCGACAAGGGTGGTGGCCCCCTTGGGCAAGATCCAGCCCAGCTGGGACACAAGGACTGCAACGAGCAACAGGTAGGCATCGAATGCCAGCACGGCGAGGACCTTTCGCACCGCTGCGCCAACACCGATCCTGGGCTTGTCCTCGCTTCCCCGCACCATGCCCAGCAGGATCACCGGCAGCATCAGACCGGTGATACCGCCGAGAGCGATGGCTCCAACCATCAGGACGGTGCGCCCATCGTCTGGCACAACGGTCGACAAAAGGGGAGCATTCGCCAGGTCGCTGACGAGCATGACACCCGCGAAGGCTCCGAGCGTCATCGTCGCCAGAACCAGGACCAATCCCGCCCCGAAAGCGACATTGCCCACGAAGGAGCGCCGAGGAGGCTGTGCCGTGGGTCCCTCGTGTGTCGAACCGGCGGACATGGGCATCTCTCATTCCTGTGTGGGCCTGCTAGAGGATAACGGGGCATGTTTGAGTCGGCCTTCAAGCCACTTGGGCACACCGCAACAATCCTTGTCACCAAGCTCCCACGCTGTCCCGACAGACCGCAGGGGAAGCCGACTGAGATGCGGCCATTGCACCGATCGCCACTGCCGTTGCCGTTTAACGAGCCAGAAGTAAGCCGGAAGGAAGGGTGTCCCGGTATTCCTCCCACCTGCCCCTCTTGCGGCCACCCGTCATCGCGGCCAGGGCGTCAATGTATGCCTCGTCGTCGGCGTAGTTGTAATTGCGCGCCAATGTACGTACGCGGTCGGCGCTCACTGCATATCGGCCGGCCTCGATGTTGCTGATCCGTGCCTGTGGCCCGCTGAGGAGCGCGGCAGCCGCAGTGGATGTGAGCCCGGCACGCTCGCGGAGCCTCCGCAGTTCGGTGCCCAGGCGCTGCTGACGCAGGGTCGGGGTGGTGGCGGGTGGCATGGCGAGTCGCTCCTGTACTTGGCGGGGGTGTGCAGGTCACCCACACGAGTGGCTATTGGTAGTTCTTCGTGAATTCTTCGCGCCCCGCTCGCCTCGGCCGACGCCGATGGTGGGCGTGGGCTGGGGCTCGTGCAGCTGTATGCCGACTCGTGGGGTGGCCGGCCGCTTGGGGACGACGTCCTCGGGCGGGGTGCGGGAAAGCTGCTGTGGTTCGAAGTAGGTGGGAGCGGGCAGCAGGGCTGACCGATCGTGGCTCCCTCAAGCCTCTGCCAAGTTCCCGTCAACCGCTTCGCTCGCGGTGCCTCAGGTCCGTGGACCCGTGGAAAACTGGCCAGGTTGCTCAAGTGAGGAGAGCGACGTGGTCGTCGGGTGGGGGCAGGCGCGGTGAGTAAGCGGCAAGTGCGGAAGATGCTGCGGTTGATGGCGAGCGGGGAGCCCGTTGAGCTCACCAATGGGATGGCCTCCGTGAAGAGGCTGGCCCGGCTGGCTTTCTACGCGCAGCAGTTCGGGTACGAGTACGCCGACGCGCGGTTCACCGGGTCCCGTAACAACGTGCTCAAGCTGGTCGTCGTCCCCGATCACAGCCCGCAGGCCCGGGCGCGTGCCGCGCAGAACTGGGCGCAGTACCCGAGCGCCGCGGACGGGGTCTCGCTGCCGCCGGTCGTGCCCGATGCGCTCGAACTGCTCAAGGCGCGGATCCAGTTCGACATCACCGGGAAGAACGCCGAGAAGCGCATGGCTTACGGGGGTTTGGGTATCACCGTCGGGCTTGTGCTTTATGCGGCGCGGAAAGGCGGGGGCGCCTTCAACTTCGCCGTCGCGGGTGGCGCCTGGGTTGTCTTCATGGGGATCATGGGGATCGGATTCCTCGTCAACCGACGGCGCAATGCGAAGTTCGCCCGTCGGCTTCAGGCCGCCGGATTCCTGCGGGTGACGGAGGAAGGCGGGCGGGTGCGGTATCTGCCGCCCGGCTCGCAGTCTTCGTTCGGGGGGTACATGCCTCAGATGGGGCCCTATGCGAGCCCGCCGGTGGTGCCACCGGTCCAGCAACCGGTGCAGGGCGGACCCTACGGGACCGGGCCGTACGGGACCGGGCCGTACGACGCCGGGCCGTACGGGACCGGGCCGTACGACGCCGGGCCGTATGGGACCGGGCCCTACGGCCAGCCCCGGCAACCGCAGCACTACCCCGACTGGCAGCCCCCGCAGCGCTGATCCCCCCCTGGTCCCGCCATGCTTTGCCCCCGCACAGTCCGGTGACACGTCATCCACAGCTGGGTGCGGCGGTGTCGTACGCGGGGACCTCCCGTCTCTACTCGCTGACCACGGGGGACGTGAACGGCGACGGCAACCTCGACCTGGCCGCCGTCGGCAACGGCTCCGACGCTCTCGATGTCCTGCTCGGCAACGGTGACGGGACCTTTGCCACGGCCACCGCCCTTACGACCGAGTCCCCGCCGGTCGCCGTCGGCTCGGGTGACGTCGACGGGGACGGTGTGACGGATCTGCTGGTGTCCTCCCTCAAGGGGGACTCCGTCGCGGTGTAGGGGACTCCGTCGCGGTGTACACGGGTGGCGGCGAGGGCGTCTCCCTGTTGACCACGCTCTCCGCCGACGGCGCCTACGGCGCCTACGACGCCTCGGTCGCTGACCTGGACGGCGACGGCACGGCGGACATCGTCGTCGCGGCCGGCGCGGGCGACGAGGTGACGGTCTTCAAGGGGGCTTGTGTGCCGTAGGAGCGCGGACAACCCGCACAACCTCTCATCCCGTCCTCGGGCGGGGTGAGAGCAAAGTTCCTTTCCGGTCACCCACAGCCACAGGCCGGAAACGCGTCCTTCCTACCTTCGGGTTGAGTCAGTCGAGTCGATGGCAGACCGAGCCCCGGAGCACCGTGGAGGCGTCATGACAGCCCCAGCCCCAGCCCCCAGTACGGCCCCCGCCGCGCGCGGCAGGGGAGGACGTTGGATCGAGCAGTGGGATCCTGAGGACGAGGCCTTCTGGAAGGAGGGCGGGGAGAAGACCGCCCGGCGGAATCTGGTCTTCTCCGTGCTTTCCGAGCACATCGGGTTCTCGGTCTGGACCATGTGGTCCGTGCTGGTGCTGTTCATGGGCCCCGAGTACGGGCTGACCCCCGCCGACAAGTTCCTGCTCACGTCGGTGGTGACGCTGGTCGGTGCCGTCGTCCGGGTGCCCTACACCTTCGCGGTCGCCGTCTTCGGCGGGCGGAACTGGACGATCATCTCGGCGAGCCTGCTGCTCATCCCGACGATCGCGGCGTTCGCCGTGATGAAGCCGGGGACGTCGTTCGACACCTTCCTCCTCGTCGGGCTGCTCGCGGGCATCGGCGGCGGCAACTTCGCCTCGTCCATGACCAACATCAACGCCTTCTTCCCGCTCAGGAAGAAGGGGTGGGCGCTGGGCCTGAACGCCGGTGGCGGCAACATCGGCGTGCCGGTCATCCAACTGGTCGCCCTCGCGATCATCGGGGCGAGCGGCGGGCCGCGGGTGCTGCTGGGGATCTACATCCCGCTGATCGTCGTCGCCGCCGTCCTCGCCGCGCTGTTCATGGACAACCTCGCCTCCGTGAAGAACGACACGGGCGCGGCCAAGGACGCCGTCAAGGACGCGCACACCTGGATCATGTCGTTCCTCTACATCGGGACGTTCGGGTCGTTCATCGGCTACAGCTTCGCCTTCGGGCAGGTGCTGACCAACCAGTTCGGCCGTACCCCGCTCCAGGCCGCTTACCTCACCTTCATCGGACCGCTGCTGGGCTCGCTGATCCGGCCCGTCGGCGGCTGGCTTGCCGACCGGTACGGCGGGGCGAAGATCACGCTGTGGAACTACGTGGGTATGGCCGCCGCCACCGCAGTCCTGGTCGGGGCCAGCATCGGGAAGTCGCTGCCGCTGTTCGTGGCCGCGTTCGTGGTGCTGTTCGTCCTCAGCGGGCTCGGCAACGGCTCGACGTTCAAGATGATCCCCGGCATCTTCCAGGCGAAGGCCCTGGCCAAGGGGCTGGAGGGCGAGGCGGCGGCGGCCCACGGTCGGCGGCTGTCCGGGGCCTCCATGGGGCTCATCGGTGCGGTCGGCGCGCTCGGCGGCGTGGGCATCAACATGGCCTTCCGGCAGTCCTTCCTCTCCTACGGTTCCGGCACCGGCGCGTTCGTCGTCTTCCTGGCCTACTACGGTGTCTGCTTCGCGGTGACCTGGGCCGTATACCTTCGCCGCCCGGCCGGCCAGGCCCGCGCCGCGGCTGCCGCCGAGGCGAAACCGCAGCTCGGCTACGCGGAGGTGTGACGTAACACCGGCGACATCAACCCGAACCGAGCCTGTCACGCGCCGTTGACAGGCTCGTTCGGCATGCAGGTCAGCTAGGAGAGCCATGTACGACGAACAGCAGCGACCGGACCACAGCCGACACGGCCCCCTCGCCGGGTTCACCGTGGGCGTGACGGCCGCGCGCCGGGCCGACGAGCTCGGGGCGCTGCTCCAGCGGCGCGGGGCGGCCGTGCTGCACGCGCCTGCCCTGCGCATCGTGCCGCTCGCCGACGACGGTGAACTGCTCGCCGCCACCAAGGAGATCATCGACCAGGTGCCGGACGTGGTGGTCGCCACCACCGCGATCGGCTTCCGGGGCTGGGTCGAGGCCGCCGACGGGTGGGGGCTCGGCGAGCAGCTGCTCGGGCGGCTGCGGGGGGTGGAGCTGCTGGCGCGCGGGCCCAAGGTCAAGGGTGCGATACGGGCCGCCGGGCTGACCGAGGAGTGGTCGCCGTCTAGCGAGTCCATGGCCGAGGTGCTGGACCGGCTGCTGGAGGAGGGTGTCGACGGGCGCCGGATCGCCGTACAGCTGCACGGTGAGCCGCTGCCCGGTTTCGTGGAGGCGCTGCGGGAGGGGGGAGCCGAGGTGGTGCTGGTGCCGGTGTACCGGTGGATGCCGCCGGAGGACATCTCTCCCGTCGACCGGCTGCTGGACGCCACCGTCTCGCGCGGGCTGGACGCGCTGACCTTCACCAGCGCGCCCGCCGCCGCGTCGCTGCTGTCCCGGGCCGAGAAGCGGGGGATGCTGGCCGAGCTGCTCGCCGCCCTCAGCGGCGATGTGCTGCCGGCGTGCGTCGGGCCGGTCACCGCGGTGCCGCTCCAGGCGCGGGGCGTCGAAACGGTCCAGCCGGAGCGGTTCCGGCTCGGGCCTCTCGTCCAGCTGCTCTGCCAGGAGCTGCCGGGCCGGGCGCGCGCGTTGCCGGTCGCCGGGCACCGGGTGGAGATCCGGGGGCACGCGGTGCTGGTGGACGGCGACCTGAAGCCCGTACCGCCGGCCGGGATGTCCCTGCTGCGGGCGCTGTCGCGGCGGCCGGGCTGGGTGGTGGCCCGGGCGGAGCTGCTGCGGGCCCTGCCGGGGGCCGGGCGGGACGAGCACGCCGTGGAGACGGCGATGGCCCGGCTGCGTACGGCACTCGGGGCGCCGAAGCTGATCCAGACCGTGGTGAAGCGGGGCTACCGGCTCGCCCTCGATCCGGCGGCCGACGCGAAGTACGCCGACGCCTGACGGGCACGCGACCTGACGGCGGATCTGGACCGGAACGGGACGGGCCGTGCGCCCGCCACCGGCGTCCCCGCCGCTCAGGGGCCGGACGGGCACCCCGTGGGACGGGGTGGGACGGCCTGGGGAGGGAGACGGGGCGTGCCCGCCGCCGGTACGAGGGGTTCCGGCTCCGCGCGTGGGCAGGCACTGTGGGAGGGGGAACGGTTCCCCAGCCCAAGGCGGTGACAGGCACATGGCACTGGGTACGGCCACGGACCGGTACGAGCTGCGGTTCGACGCGGGGCGGATCTGCCTGGATCTCCTCTCCACCACCCACCCCGGCGAACGGCTCTACTCCGTCGAGCCGTTGCGCGCCTGGATCACCGGCTCGGGACTCGTACCGCCCGGCACCCCCCTGGCGCACGCCGACGGCTCCTGGCTCGCGGGCTTTCGTGAACTGCGCGGATGCGTCGACCTGTTGATGCGGGCGGGCGCCAACTCCCGGACGCCCGGGCCCGGCACCGGCAGCGTTCCGTACGATCTCGCGCTCGCCCGCCTCAATGACTTCGCCCGGCCCGCGCCCCCGGTCCCGCGCGCGGTGCGTGCCGAGAGCGGCGCACTCGTAGGGGAGTTGGACGGCCCGCCGTGCTGCGCGGCGCTGCTCGCGGCCGTCGCCCGGGACGCCGTGGAGCTGCTGACCGATCCGGTCGCGTGGGCGGCCGTGCGGGAGTGCGAGGGGGACAACTGCCCCATCATGTACGTGGACACGTCCCGCGGGCGGCGCCGGCGGTGGTGTTCGAGCGAGGTCTGCGGGAACCGGGAACGGGTCGCGAGGCACCGTCGGCGGGCGGCACTCGCGCGAGCGTGAGTGTCCGGTAGGTGCTTTCTGTGAACTAAGCACCGGTCTGGCGTCGAAGTGATTTCGACAACACCGCGTTTGCCTTCGGTGCCGTGCGGGCAGCTCCGGCCCGCTCGGCGATGTGTCGGAAATGTAAAGATCATGCGGTGGGAATGTGCGCGCATGTCCCCCTCGTCACGTCATCCCCGAGAAATTTGTCACTCGGGTTTGAACACACCGCGGGCCACATCCGTACGTGTGGGCGAGCGACCGACTGGGGGAACCCCCGGACACCGGAGGTGGGCGTGCGCAAGGATGCGGCCGTGGCCAATGAACGTGGATCGAGGGCCCGACATCGCATGTCCCAGCCCTCGGAACCAGATGAGGAGCTGATGCGTGCTCTGTATCGCGAGCACGCCGGACCACTCCTTGCGTATGTCCTTCGGCTGGTCGCCGGTGATCGGCAACGCGCCGAGGACGTCGTGCAAGAGACGCTCATCCGTGCCTGGAAGAACGCCGGCCAGCTCAATCGAGCGACCGGATCGGTACGCCCCTGGCTGGTGACGGTCGCACGTCGCATCGTCATCGACGGCCACCGCAGCCGGCAGGCCCGGCCGCAGGAGGTCGATCCGTCGCCGCTGGAGGTCATCCCCGCGGAGGACGAGATCGACAAGGCGCTGTGGCTGATGACGCTGTCGGACGCGCTCGACGACCTGACCCCTGCCCACCGGGAGGTCCTCGTCGAGACGTACTTCAAGGGGCGTACCGTCAACGAGGCGGCCGAGACGCTGGGCATTCCCAGCGGCACGGTCCGCTCTCGGGTGTTCTACGCCCTGCGGTCGATGAAGCTCGCACTGGAGGAGCGGGGGGTGACGGCGTGATGAGTGTCTACGGGGGATTCGGAGCGGGAGGTCCGGGTATGTCTGGACCCATGAGCCCCAGGCAGGGCCCGGTGCCCAACGAGCATGAAACCGTCGGCGCCTATGCCCTCGGCATCCTCGACGACGCGGAAGCAACCGCTTTCGAAGCGCATCTCGCGACCTGCGAGTGGTGCGCCCAGCAGCTCGACGAGCTCGCCGGGATGGAGCCGATGCTGGCCGCCCTCGCGGACCTCCCGGGCACCGGGACACCCGCGATCGGCGAAACCCTGTCCGCCAAGCCCACGCCGCGGCTGATGGACAATCTGGTCGACGAGGTCGCCGAGCGTCACGCCCAGAAGCGCCGCCGGAGCTTCTACATGATCGCCGCGGCTGCCGCGCTGATCATCACCGGTCCGGTGGCCGTGATGGCGGTGAACGGCGGCAGTGACTCGGCCCAGCAGGGCACGACGCTGACGGCCACCGCCAAGGACGCGTTCAACACCATGTCCGACAGGGTCACGGCGACGGACGCGAGCACCAAGGTCACCGCGACCGTGGCGATGAAGCAGAGGGACTGGGGCACCGCGGGCGTCGTCCAGATCAGCAACGTCAAGGGCCCCCTGAAGTGCTCGCTCATCGCCGTCGGCAAGAACGGCGAGCGCGAGACGATGACCTCCTGGTCGGTCCCGAACGAGGGCTACGGCATCCCCGACGCCAAGACGGAGAAGGCCAAGCAACCGCTCTACGCCCAGGGCGGCGCCGCCTTCAAGGCGAACGAGATCGATCACTTCGAGGTCATGACCTTCGACGGCAAGAAGCTGGTGCAGATCGACGCGTAGGCGTCTCCCGACCGGCACGGGCGATCCGGGCCCGGTGTGTGCGTCTGTGGCATCGCCGCAGGTGTGTGCGCCGGGCCCGGGTGTTTCCGGCCGGTCGGCCGGGCGGGCCCCTCGCATCGAGGGGCCCTCTTCGCGTACGGTTGACGGCTGCCCAGCACGTCAGAAGGGGGCCCGGTGGCCGCTCAGGCTCAACAGGAATCCGCGGTCGGCTCGGTTCAGGACTCGGCGCAGGACTCCCTGCGCGACCGAGAGATCAGCGTGGAACAGGAACACCTGGACCGGGTGTACCGGCGCCTCGAGGAGAAGATCCACGAGGCCGAGTTCCTCATGCACGACGCGGCCAAGCGCGGCCAGGTCGGCACCCCCGGCGCGCTCGCCGAACGCGACGCGCAGGTCTTCCGGGCAGGCGTCCACCTGAACCGGCTGAACAACGAGTTCGAGGACTTCCTGTTCGGCCGGATCGACCTGCTGCTCGGCAAGGACGGAAAGAAGGGCCCCGACGGCGCGTACACCGCGGTCGAGCCCGCCGAGGGAGCCGTCCGGGACGACGGTACGGCCGACATCGCCGAGACCCTGCACATCGGCCGCATCGGCGTCCTCGACCAGGACTACGCCCCCCTGGTGATCGACTGGCGGGCGCCCGCCGCGGCCCCCTTCTACCGCTCCACCCCGGTCGACCCCGGCCGGGTCGTCCGCCGGCGCGTCATCCGCTCCAAGGGGCGCCGGGTCCTCGGGGTCGAGGACGACCTGATGCGCCCCGAGCTGAAGGCACACCTGGACGGCGGCGAACTGCCGGTGATCGGCGACGGCGCCCTGATGGCCGCCCTCGGCCAGGCCCGTACGCACACCATGCGGGACATCGTCGCCTCCATCCAGGCCGAGCAGGACCTGGTGATCCGCGCCCCCGCCGCCTCCGTGACCTACGTCGAGGGCGGGCCGGGCACGGGCAAGACGGCCGTCGCCCTGCACCGGGCCGCGTACCTCCTCTACCAGGACCGGCGCCGGTACGCGGGCGGCATCCTGATCGTCTCGCCGACCCCGCTGCTCGTGGCGTACACCGAGGGCGTGCTGCCCTCGCTCGGCGAGGAGGGACAGGTCGCCATCCGCGCGATCGGCTCGCTGGTCGAGGGCGCCGAGGCCACCCTGTACGACTCCCCGTCCGTGGCCCGCGCCAAGGGCTCGTACCGGATGCTGAAGGTGCTGCGGAAGGCGGCCCGGGGGGCTCTGGAACTGGGGCCGGTCGGCGGCACGGGCAGCGCGGACCCGGCCGCCTCGGGCCAGCTCGCCTTCGGCGACGAGGACACCCCCGCCGGTCCGCCGGACCGGCTCCGCGTGGTCGCCTTCGGGCGGCGGCTGGAGCTGGGGGCGGGCGCGCTGGAGCGTGTCCGCCATACGGCCCTGGGCGGCACCGCACCCGTCAACCTGCTCCGCCCCCGCGCCCGCAAGCTGCTGCTCGACGCTCTGTGGGCCCAGTCCGGGGCGGGCACCCGGCACACGGACCCCGAGCTGGCCGCCGAGCTGCGGTCCTCGTTCGACGAGGACGTCAGTACGGAGGACAGCTTCCTCGCGTTCCTCGACGCCTGGTGGCCCGAGCTGACCCCGAAGGCCGTCCTCGCGGCCATGGCGGACGAGCGGCGGCTCGGCCGCTGGGCCCGGCGGATCCTGAACCCCGGCGAGGTCCGCAAGGTCGCCCGCTCCCTCAAGCGGGACGGCCTCTCCGTGCACGACATCGCGATGCTCGACGAGCTCCAGGCCGTCCTCGGCGCCCCCGCCCGCCCGAAGAAGAGACGCGAGCTGGACCCGATGGACCAGCTCACCGGCCTCGAGGAGCTGATGCCGGTCCGCGAGGAGTCCCAGCGCGAGCGGGCCGAGCGGCTGGCGCAGGAACGCATCGAGTACGCGCACGTCATCGTCGACGAGGCGCAGGACCTCACGCCGATGCAGTGGCGCATGGTCGGCCGCCGGGGCAGGCACGCCACCTGGACGGTCGTCGGCGACCCCGCCCAGTCCTCCTGGTCCGACCCGGACGAGGCGGCCGAGGCCCGCGACGAGGCCCTGGGCACCCGGCCGCGCCGCCGCTTCCAGCTGACCGTGAACTACCGCAACCCGGCGGAGATCGCCGAACTGGCCGCGAAGATCCTCGCCCTCGCCATGCCCGGCTCCGAGGCCCCGTCGGCCGTGCGCTCCACCGGCGTCGAGCCCCGCTTCAGCGTCGTATGCGACTCGCTGGAGAAGACCGTGCGCGCGGAGGCCGAGCGGCTGCTGGACCTGGTGGACGGCACGGTCGGCGTGGTCGTCGCCATGCACCGGCGCGCGGAGGCCGCCCGCTGGCTGGCCGGGCTCGGCGACCGGGTGGTGGCGTTGGGCAGCCTGGAGGCCAAGGGCCTGGAGTACGACGCCACAGTGGTCGTCTCACCTGCGGAGATCGCCGACGAGTCGCCGGCCGGGCTGCGGGTGCTGTACGTCGCGCTGACCCGGGCCACCCAGCAGCTGACGGTGGTCTCCGGGGAGCGGGACCAGCCGGACGCGGCCGGGGTGCCGGATCTGCTCCGGGACTGAGGTCCGGTGCCTGTGTCCCGGTTTCCTGTGAACCGTCCGTAGGGGAATGGCCTTACGGGATCCGTTTGTTAGCCTGGGTGTGGCACCGGCCCGATCCAAGCCCCCGGGCCCAACCTTAGTCGCTACGAGCGACCACTTGCCGCGAGGCGAGCATGGCGGGTCGGTGTCACTGAACGTTCGAGAGGCCCACGTCCGATGTGACGTGGGCCTCTTTTGTTGTGAACAAAACGTTCTCAATGCGGCCTGGCTAACGCCTACTCGGCGGTAGGTGCGACGATCGGACGGCATTACCCGAGACACGGTGAAAGCAGAGGAAGTCGGCCATGGCAACGGCGCCCAGCGTCTCCTACTCGATGACGGTCCGGCTGGAGGTGCCCGCGAGCGGAACCGCAGTCTCGCAGCTCACCACCGCCGTGGAGTCCTCCGGAGGCTCGGTGACCGGCCTCGACGTCACCGCGTCGGGCCACGAGAAGCTCCGTATCGACGTCACCATCGCGGCCACGTCGACCGCGCACGCCGACGAGATCGTCGAGGAGCTCCGCGGCATTGAGGGCGTCACGCTGGGCAAGGTCTCGGACCGTACCTTCCTCATGCACCTCGGCGGCAAGATCGAGATGGCGTCGAAGCACCCCATCCGCAACCGTGACGACCTCTCCATGGTCTACACGCCCGGCGTGGCCCGCGTCTGCATGGCGATCGCCGAGAACCCCGAGGACGCCCGCCGCCTCACCATCAAGCGCAACTCCGTTGCGGTCGTGACGGACGGCTCCGCCGTGCTGGGTCTCGGCAACATCGGTCCGAAGGCCGCGCTGCCCGTCATGGAGGGCAAGGCGGCCCTCTTCAAGCGCTTCGCCGGCATCGACGCCTGGCCGATCTGCCTGGACACCCAGGACTCCGACGCGATCGTCGAGATCGTCAAGGCGATCGCCCCCGGGTTCGCCGGCATCAACCTGGAGGACATCTCCGCGCCCCGCTGCTTCGAGATCGAGGCGCGGCTGCGCGAGGCCCTCGACATCCCCGTCTTCCACGACGACCAGCACGGTACGGCGATCGTCGTCCTCGCCGCCCTGAAGAACGCACTTCGCTGCACCGGCAAGGCAATTGAGAACATCCGCGTCGTGATGTCCGGCGCCGGCGCGGCCGGTACGGCCATCCTCAAGCTGCTGATCGCCGCCGGTGTGAAGAACGCCGTCGTCGCCGACATCCAAGGTGTCGTGCACACGGGCCGCGAGGACCTGGTGGACGCCCCGGTCGGCTCGGCGCTGCGTTGGATCGCCGACAACACCAACCCCGAGAACCTCACTGGCACCCTGAAGGAGGCCGTGCGCGGCGCCGACGTCTTCATCGGCGTCTCCGCCCCGAACGTCCTCGACGGTGACGACGTGGCCGCCATGGCCGAGGGCGCGATCGTGTTCGCGCTCGCGAACCCGGACCCCGAGGTGGACCCGGCAATCGCCCGCCAGACGGCCGCAGTTGTGGCCACCGGCCGCTCCGACTTCCCCAACCAGATCAACAACGTGCTGGTCTTCCCGGGCGTCTTCCGCGGTCTGCTGGACGCGCAGTCCCGAACGGTGAACCCCGAGATGATGCTCGCCGCCGCGCAGGCGCTGGCCGACGTGGTGACCGAGGACGAGCTGAACCCGAACTACATCATCCCGAGCGTGTTCAACGACAAGGTCGCGGGTGCCGTGGCCGGCGCGGTGCGGGAGGCGGCCAAGACGGTGGGCGCGGCTTTGTAGGCCGCGGGGCGGGTATGCGTTGCCGTGGGTGATGTGCATAGCCTTGTGAGCATCCCCACGGCGGGGCGTCGTACCGGCGCGTCGTGGAACCCGGCGCGCGGAGCCGCCGTCTAGGGTGTCGGCCACGCTCGGGCACTCTTTTCGTGTGACTCCCTAGGGTGTTCTCACGACTCCTACGGGTGCCGGATTGGCTTTCCCGCCGCAGGTAGGGGCAGGATGCGTCCCTGGGCGCGAGGGTCTGACGACGGACCCGGGTCCGGGGACTCTCCGAGGACCCTGGCAGCATCGGCATGGCCGTGCCCGACATGCGGCTCTGCCGCGTGGCACGCCTCAACGGCAAGAAGAACACGGGAGTAACAACATGAACCGCAGTGAGCTGGTGGCCGCGCTGGCCGACCGTGCCGAGGTGACCCGCAAGGACGCCGACGCAGTGCTGGCCGCGTTCGCCGAGACCGTCGGCGAGGTCGTCGCCAAGGGCGACGAGAAGGTCACCATCCCTGGCTTCCTGACCTTCGAGCGCACCCACCGTGCCGCTCGTACCGCTCGTAACCCGCAGACCGGTGAGCCCATCAACATCCCGGCCGGTTACAGCGTGAAGGTCTCCGCGGGCAGCAAGCTCAAGGAAGCGGCCAAGGGCCAGTGACCTTGCCGTCCGTATGCCACGGGACGGTGTACGGCCTGTAGAACGCCAATGGGGCGGCACCCGGACTCCGGGTGCCGCCCCATTAACGCTCGCAGCTCCTGACCGCGTACACCCCCCCGCCCAGGGCCCCGGACCCCAGCCGGGGCGGGCTGCCCGTGGCTGGGGGTGCGGCCGGGGCCGGCTCAGCCGAGCGCCTTGCCCCGGGGCAACCCCCGGCCCCCCGGCCCCCCGGACGAGGAGCGGGCTGCCCGGGTCGGAGGCGGGCGGTGGGGGTGGGGCTGGGGTCAGCCGAGCGCCTTGCCCGGGAGTTCGACCTTGGCGCCGAGTTCCACGAGCTTCTCCATGAAGTTCTCGTAGCCGCGGTTGATCAGTTCGATGCCGTGGACGCGGGACGTGCCCTGGGCGGCCAGCGCTGCGATCAGATACGAGAAGCCGCCGCGCAGGTCCGGGATGACCAGGTCGGCGCCCTGGAGCTTGGTGGGGCCCGACACCACCGCGGAGTGCAGGAAGTTGCGCTGGCCGAACCGGCAGTCGGAGCCGCCCAGGCACTCGCGGTAGAGCTGGATGTGGGCGCCCATCTGGTTCAGCGCGGAGGTGAAGCCCAGACGGGACTCGTAGACCGTCTCGTGGATGATCGACAGGCCGGTCGCCTGCGTGAGGGCCACGACCAGCGGCTGCTGCCAGTCCGTCTGGAAGCCGGGGTGTACGTCCGTCTCCAGCGCGATGGACTTCAACTGGCCGCCGGGGTGCCAGAAGCGGATGCCCTCGTCGTCTATCTCGAACGCGCCGCCCACCTTGCGGTAGGTGTTGAGGAAGGTCATCATCGACCGCTGCTGGGCGCCGTGGACATAGACGTTGCCCTCGGTCGCCAGTGCCGCCGACGCCCAGGACGCGGCCTCCAGGCGGTCCGAGAGTGCACGGTGGGTGTAGCCGCCCAGCTTGTCCACACCGGTGATGCGGATCGTGCGGTCGGTGTCCATCGCGATGATCGCGCCCATCTTCTGCAGAACGCAGATCAGGTCCTCGATCTCCGGCTCGACGGCCGCGTTGGACAACTCGGTGACGCCCTCGGCGAGTACGGCCGTCAGCAGCACCTGCTCGGTCGCGCCGACGGACGGGTACGGCAGCCGGATCTTCGTACCGCGCAGCCGCTGCGGAGCCTCCAGGTACTGGCCGTCCGCGCGCTTCTCGATCGTCGCGCCGAACTGCCGCAGCACGTCGAAGTGGAAGTCGATGGGCCGGCCGCCGATGTCGCAGCCGCCCAGGCCGGGGATGAAGGCGTGGCCGAGACGGTGCAGGAGGGGACCGCAGAACAGGATCGGGATGCGGCTCGAACCGGCGTGGGCATCGATGTCAGCGACGTTCGCGCTTTCCACGTACGTCGGATCGAGGACCAGTTCGCCGGGCTCCTCACCCGGACGGACCGTCACCCCGTGCAACTGGAGCAGGCCGCGTACGACGCGCACGTCACGGATGTCCGGAACGTTGCGCAGTCGGCTCGGCGCACTGCCCAGCAGGGCGGCGACCATAGCCTTGGGCACGAGGTTCTTCGCGCCGCGGACACGGATCTCGCCCTCCAGCGGGGTGCCGCCGTGGACAAGCAGGACATCGTCGTTGACGGTCATGTATCTCGCGTTCCGATGAGTCGGGCAGGGGTCGGCCGATCACTTTGCGCAGGGGCCGGAGAGACAGGGTAATCGCCCATTACCCCCCTCCCGTAAGCCCAAGGACCGCCCAGCTAGGTCATAGCTGTGTCACAACACGAACCGTTTCCCGTCGGCCACGTCCCGTCACCGCCCCGGCCGCGCGCTCGGCCGCGCATCGTTGCGCCCTGAGCTGCATTCACTCGCGGGCACCGATTGGCTCCCCATGCGAAGGGAAGATGCGGGATCATGTCTGGCATGACCGAGGTGTCCTCGCTCACAGGGCGGCTGCTCGTGGCAACGCCCGCCCTGGCGGACCCGAACTTCGACCGTGCGGTGGTGCTCCTTCTCGACCACGACGAGGAGGGCTCCCTCGGCGTCGTCCTCAACCGCCCCACCCCGGTGGATGTGGGCGACATCCTGGAGGGCTGGGCCGATCTGACCGGCGAGCCCGGCGTGGTCTTCCAGGGCGGCCCGGTGTCGCTGGACTCGGCGCTCGGCGTCGCGGTCATCCCCGGCGGTACCAACGGCGACCGCGCCCCGCTCGGCTGGCGCCGGGTGCACGGCGCGATCGGGCTCGTCGACCTGGAGGCCCCGCCGGAGCTGCTCGCCTCTGCCGTCGGCTCCCTGCGCATCTTCGCCGGATACGCCGGCTGGGGCCCCGGCCAGCTGGAGGACGAGCTGGTGGAGGGTGCCTGGTACGTCGTCGAATCCGAGCCCGGCGACGTCTCGTCCCCGTCCCCGGAAAGACTCTGGCGCGAGGTGCTGCGCCGCCAGCGCAGTGAGCTGGCGATGGTGGCCACCTATCCGGACGACCCTACGCTCAACTGATGCGTGTGAGCTTCAGTACCCTGGGGCGTATGAGCACTCTCGAGCCCGAGCGCGGGACTGGTACGGGGACCCTCGTTGAGCCGACGCCGCAGGTGTCCCACGGTGACGGCGACCATGAGCGCTTCGCCCACTACGTCCAGAAGGACAAGATCATGGCGAGCGCCCTCGACGGCACCCCCGTCGTGGCGCTGTGCGGCAAGGTGTGGGTGCCGGGCCGCGACCCGAAGAAGTACCCCGTGTGCCCGATGTGCAAGGAGATCTACGACTCCATGGGCAGCGGCGGCGACGAGGGTGGCAAGGACAAGTAGCGGCAGGTAGCTGTCGGCGAGGCCCCCGGGGTGTGCGTGGCACGCCCCGGGGGCTTTCGTGCGCCCGCGCGGGGACGTGGTCGAGACCTCTTGTCGGCGTGTCGGCGCGCCCCTAGCCTTCCTGGTGTTGTGATGCGTGAAACGGTCGTTGCGCATGTTGCAACGCCCGCTCCGGCGACTGGGGGACGAGGGCTGACGTGAGCGAACTGATTCCGGCACCGCGCACCATCGACGACGGCCCGGTGGGCCACGCCGTCACGCTCGACCGGGACACCACCCTGTGGGCCGCCCCGGGCACCGGCACCGCGGAGCGCTGGCTGCGCTCCACGCTCGGCGCCGCCCTCGGCCTGCCCCTGCCGCCGGGGCCGGAGGACGCGCGCGATTCCGTACGACTGCGCCTGGACGACACGCTGGAGCCGGAGGCGTACCGGCTCGGCGTCGTCGCCGGCCGGGGCGTCGAGATCCGCGGCGGCGACGCGGCCGGGGTCTTCTGGGGCGCCCAGACCCTGCGTCAGATGCTCGGCCCCGACGCCTTCCGGCGCGCTCCCGTGCGCCCGGACGCCACCCATGCGATCCCGCACCGGACCGTCGAGGACTCACCGCGCTTCCGCTGGCGCGGCCTCCTGCTCGACGTCGCACGGCACTTCATGCCCAAGGACGGCGCGCTGCGCTATCTGGATCTCCTGGCCGCGCACAAACTCAACGTCCTTCACCTCCATCTGACGGACGACCAGGGCTGGCGGATCGAGATCGAGCGGTATCCGGGACTGACCGAGACCGGATCCTGGCGGGCGCGGACGAAATTCGGCCATCGGGCCTCACCGCTGTGGGACGAAAAGCCGCACGGCGGCCACTACACCCAGGACGACATCCGGGAGATCGTCGCCTACGCCGCCGAGCGGCATATCACCGTGGTCCCGGAAATCGACGTACCGGGCCACTCGCAGGCCGCCATCGCCGCGTATCCCGAGCTCGGCAACACCGACGTCATCGACACCACCGCCCTTTCCGTCTGGGACACCTGGGGGATCAATCCCAACGTACTCGCCCCCACCGACAACACCCTTCGCTTCTACGAGGCGGTGTTCGAGGAAGTACTCGCCCTCTTCCCGTCGGAGTTCATCCACATCGGCGGCGACGAATGCCCCAAGGAACAGTGGCGGCGATCGCCGACCGCCCAGGCCCGTATCAAGGAACTCGGTCTCGCGGACGAGGACGAACTCCAGTCCTGGTTCGTCGGCCACTTCGCGAAGTGGCTTTCCGCGCGCGGACGCAGACTCATCGGCTGGGACGAGATCCTGGAGGGCGGGCTCGCCGACGGCGCGGCCGTGTCGTCCTGGCGCGGGTACGGCGGCGGGATCGCGGCGGCGCGGGCCGGCCACGACGTCGTGATGTGCCCCGAGCAGTACGTGTACCTGGACCACCGCCAGGACTCCGGCGCCGACGAACCCGTACCGATCGGCTTCGTGCGCACCCTGGAGGACGTCTACCGCTTCGAGCCGGTTCCGCCGCAGCTCACCGAGCAGGAGGCGCGCCGTGTGCTGGGCACCCAGGCCAACGTGTGGACGGAGGTGATGGAGGACGCCGCGCGCGTGGACTACCAGACCTTCCCGCGGCTCGCCGCCTTCGCCGAGGTGGCCTGGAGTGCCCTGCCCGCCCCGGCGGAACGGGACTTCGCCGGCTTCGAGCGCCGGATGGCCGCCCACTACCGCAGGCTCGACGCCCTGGGCGTCGCCTACCGCCCGCCGGCCGGGCCCCGGCCGTGGCAGCGGCGGCCCGGCGTGCTCGGGCGCCCGATCGAGGGGCCGCCGCCGAACAGGTAGACAAAAATGGACAAGTGGGTGAACGTGGCGCCAAAACCCCTAATGCCTCCTAGCGGACCCCCGCGTTACGGCCCTGCGAAGATGTGCCAGAGTTGCCACGTCCGCCCTGTCAGCACGTACCGTACGGCAACACAGGTGGGACCAGGTGGGGCAGCGGGAAGGGGCAGCCGGTTTGACCACGCACGCACCTCAGGCGGCGCAGGCCGTCACGCTGCCCACGACACTGGACGAGGCCGTGGCGGCGCTCACCGCCATGCCCACCGCCGTGCCGGTGGCGGGCGGCACCGATCTGATGGCCGCCGTCAACTCCGGACAGCTCAGGCCCGCCGCCCTGGTGGGGCTCGGCCGGATCAGTGAGATCCGCGGCTGGCAGTACCTGGACGGCCACGCACTGCTCGGCGCCGGCCTCACGCACGCCCGCATGGGCCGCCCCGACTTCGCGGCCCTCATCCCGGCGCTCGCCGCCGCCGCGCGCGCCGCGGGCCCGCCGCACATCCGCAACGCGGGCACCCTGGGCGGCAACATCGCCTCGGCCGCGCCCACCGGCGACGCGCTGCCGGTCCTGGCCGCCCTGGAGGCGACGCTGATCATCGCGGGCCAGGGCGGGGCCCGCCGGGAGATCCCGGTGTCGCACCTGCTGGCCGGGGTCGACATGCTGCGCGGCGGTGAACTCATCGGCTACGTGCGCGTGCCGCTGCTGCACGCCCCGCAGGTCTTCCTGAAGGCCACCGGGCGGACCGGTCCCGGCCGTGCGATCGCCTCCGTGGCGCTGGTCCTCGACCCGGCCCGGCGCGGAGTGCGGTGCGCGGTGGGCGCCATAGCGCCGATGCCGCTGCGGCCCCTGGAGGCCGAGCAGTGGGTCGCCCAGCTCATCGACTGGGACAACGACCGCGCGATCGTCCCGGAGGCGCTGAACGCCTTCGGCGAGTACGTCGCCGCGGCCTGCATCCCGGACCCGGCGCCGGAACAGGACGGCTCCGTACCGCCGCTTCCGCCCGCGGTACTGCACCTGCGGCGCACCGTCGCCGCGCTGGCCCGACGAGCACTGGGGAGGGCGCTGTCGTGACCGACGACCAGCACGGAGAGGGCACGTCCCAGGGTGGTGGACGCTGGGACCCGCTGCCCCAGGGCGACTACGACGACGGGGCCACCGCCTTCGTGAAGCTCCCCGAGGGCGGCATCGACGCCCTCCTGGCCGCGCCCGGTCACGGCTATGTGCCGCCGCAGATAACGGTGGCCCCCGGTGTGGACCCCGGCGCCGACCCGGCGGCCGGCGGCACCTGGGCGGTGCCGGACGCCGGCGCCCGGTGGCCCGACCCGAACGCCGGACCGCAGGGCGGGAACACCGGGGCGGACGACCGGTTCTCGTACAACCCCCCCACCACGCAGCAGTGGACCTTCGACGGGCCCGCGCCCGCCGGGTCGGCCCCCGGGCGCGATGTGACCGGGGAGTGGTCCATCCCCGTCGCGGGGGGCGACCTTCCGGACGAATCGGGCGAGTTCACCACGTCCTCCCTGGTCGAGCAGTGGGGCAGCGCCCCACCGGCCACACTCCCGGGCGGAGCCCCCGCGCCCTGGGCGACGGAGACGGCGGGCCAGCCCTGGGGGCGGCAGCAGGAGCCGGACAGCGAACAGCCGGCCGGGCAGCCCGCCCACGAGGGCTTCCGGCCCGGCACGCCGTACGCCGGACCGCCGGCCGGGCAGGCGCCGGAGACCGAAGCCGCCGAGCCCGCCGGGGCGCCCCCACAGGCACAGGAGGCCGCAGAGGCCCCTGAGGGGTTCGCTGAGCCCCCCGCGGCCCCCGGGACGGACGTGGAGACCGCGCCCGAGCCGGAGGCTGCCGAAGAGGCCGCCACGGGCGATGACGCCGCGACCCCGCCCGACGCCGCGCAGGCAGCCGAGGAGGAGCCGCCCCCGCCCCTCGCGCACGACGAACACCCCCTCGCCTCCTACGTCCTGCGCGTCAACGGCGCCGACCGCCCCGTCACCGACGCCTGGATCGGCGAGTCGCTGCTGTACGTGCTGCGCGAGCGGCTCGGGCTCGCCGGGGCCAAGGACGGCTGCTCGCAGGGCGAGTGCGGGGCCTGCAACGTCCAGGTCGACGGACGGCTCGTCGCCTCCTGCCTGGTGCCCGCCGCCACCGCCGCCGGCAGCGAGGTGCGCACCGTCGAGGGCCTGGCGGCCGACGGCCGGCCCTCCGACGTACAGCGGGCGCTCGCCAACTGCGGTGCGGTGCAGTGCGGTTTCTGCGTCCCCGGCATGGCGATGACCGTGCACGACCTGCTGGAGGGCAACCCGGCCCCGACCGACCTGGAGGCGCGTCAGGCGCTGTGCGGCAACCTGTGCCGCTGCTCCGGCTACCGGGGCGTCCTGGACGCCGTCCAGGAGGTCGTCGCCGAGCGCGAGGGGCACGCCGCCGCCGATACCGACGCGGACACGGACGGCGTACGCATTCCGCACCAGGCGGGCCCGGGAGCCGGCGGCGTCAACGCGTCGGCCTTCGACTCACCGGGGACCTTCGGCAGTCCCGTACCGCACGACCAGCACTACGGCCAGGACGGAGGCCAGGCGTGAGCAACGAAGCCGCCACCGCGACCACCGCCGCGGAGCCCGCCCCCGACACCGAACCGCTGCCGCACGGCCTCGGCGCCTCCCTGCCCGCCGCCGACGCCCGCGCCAAGACCGAGGGCACCTTCCCGTACGCGGCCGACCTGTGGGCCGAGGGCCTGCTCTGGGCGGCCGTACTGCGCTCCCCGCACGCGCACGCGCGCATCGTGTCGATCGACATCTCCCACGCGCGCGAGATGCCCGGCGTACGGGCCGTCGTCACCCACGAGGATGTCCCCGGCACCCCGCGCCACGGCCGGGGCACCCCCGACCGCCCGGTGTTCGCCTCCGAGCTCGTACGCCACCACGGCGAGCCCATCGCTGCCGTCGCCGCCGACCACCCGGACACCGCGCGGATGGCCGCGGCGGCCGTCATCGTCGAGTACGAGGTGCTCGACCCGGTGACCGACCCGGAGCAGGCCTTCGAAGCCGAAGCGCTGCACCCCGACGGCAACCTGATCCGGCACATCCCGCTGCGCCACGGCGACCCGGACGCGCAGGGCGAGGTCGTCGTCGAGGGCCTGTACCGCATCGGCCGTCAGGACCCCGCCCCCATCGGCGCGGAGGCCGGCCTCGCCGTGCCCCGCCCCGACGGCGGGGTGGAGCTCTACCTCGCCTCCACCGACCCGCACAGCGACCGCAACACGGCCGCTGCCGTCTTCGGTCTGACCCCCGAGCGGGTGAAGATCGTCGTCACCGGCGTCCCCGGCGCCACCGCCGACCGCGAGGACCAGGGCTTCCAGCTTCCGCTCGGCCTGCTCGCCCTCAAGACCGGCTGCCCGGTGAAGCTCACGGCGACCCGCGAGGAGTCCTTCCTCGGTCACACCCACCGCCACCCCACCCTGCTCCGGTACCGGCACCACGCCGACGCCGAGGGCCAGCTGGTCAAGGTCGAGGCGCAGATCCTCCTCGACGCGGGCGCGTACGCCGACGCCTCCGCCGAGGCCCTGGCCGCCGCCGTCTCCTTCGCCTGCGGCCCGTACGTCGTGCCGAACGCCTTCATCGAGGGCTGGGCCGTCCGCACCAACAACCCGCCCTCCGGCCACGTGCGCGGCGAGGGCGCCATGCAGGTGTGCGCCGCCTACGAGGCGCAGATGGACAAGCTCGCCAAGAAGCTCGCACTGGACCCGGCGGAACTGCGCCTGCGCAACGCGCTCGCGACCGGTGACGTCCTCCCGATCGGCCAGACGGTGACCTGCCCGGCCCCCGTCGCCGAACTCCTCCAGGCGGTACGCGACTTCCCGCTCCCCGCGCTGCCCAAGGACACGCCCGAGCACGAGTGGCTGCTGCCCGGCGGCCCCGAGGGTGCGGGCGAACCGGGCGCGGTGCGCCGGGGGGTCGGCTACGGGCTGGGCATGGTGCACATGCTCGGCGCGGAGGGCGCCGACGAGGTCTCCACGGCGACGGTGAAGGTCCACGACGGCATCGCCACGGTCCTGTGCGCGGCCGTGGAGACGGGTCAGGGCTTCACGACCCTGGCCCGGCAGATCGTCCAGGAGACCCTCGGCATCGACGAGGTGCACGTGGCACCCGTCGACACCGACCAGCCCCCGGCCGGGCCGAGCTGCCACGGACGGCACACCTGGGTGTCGGGCGGCGCGGTGGAACGGGCGGCGAAGATGGTCCGCACCCAACTGCTGCAACCCCTGGCACACAAGTTCGGCATGTCCACCGAGCTGCTCCAGATCACCGACGGCAAGATCACCTCGTACGACGGTGTGCTGTCCACCACCGTCACCGAGGCGATGGACGGCAAGGAACTCTGGGCGACGGCCCAGTGCCGTCCGCACCCCACCGAACCGCTGGACGCCGCCGGCCAGGGCGACGCCTTCGTGGGCCTGGCCTTCTGCGCGATCCGCGCGGTGGTGGACGTCGACATCGAACTCGGCTCGGTACGGGTCGTGGAGCTGGCCGTCGCCCAGGACGTCGGCCAGGTGCTCAACCCGGCGCAGCTCGCCGCACGTATCGAGGCCGGGGTCACCCAGGGCGTCGGCATCGCGCTCACCGAGAACCTCCGCAGCCCGCGCGGCCTGATCCGGCACCCCGACCTCACCGGGTACGCGCTGCCCACGGCCCTGGACGTCCCCGACATCCAGATCGTCAAACTGGTCGAGGAACGCGACGTGGTCGCCCCCTTCGGCGCCAAGGCGGTCAGCGCGGTACCGGTGGTCACCTCCCCGGCGGCCATCGCCTCCGCCGTCCGCGCGGCGACCGGCCGCCCGGTCAACCGCCTCCCGATCCGCCCCCAGGCCGCGGTGGTGACCGGCCAGTGAGCGAGCAGGAACCCCAGGAGCAGCCGCGCTACGAACCACCGCCCGCGGTCGGCAAGTTGCTGCTGTGGATCCTGCTGTTCGTGGTGGCGGCGGTCGTGGTGGTGCTGGGCGGGATCTACTTCACCTGATGCGTGGGGCCGCCTGATGCACAGGGTCGTCTGATGCACGGGGTCGTCGTGGTCACCGGCGTGATGGCGTCGGGGAAGTCGACCGTCGCCCAGGCACTGGCGATGGGGGTCCCCCCACGCCCTTGAGGCAGTGGGGGAGGCTGCCGCGGGCGGCGCACGTGCGCGGGGACGTCTTCCGCCGGATGATCGTGTCGGGCCGGGAGGAGTACGTCCCCGGATCCGCCGCCGGCAGCGAGGCCGAGACCCAGCTCCGTCTGCGCCGACGCCTCTCGGCGGCGACCGCGGACGCGTACGCGGCGGCCGGGTTCACGGCGGTCGTACAGGACGTACTGCTCGGCGCGGCCCTCACCGAGTACGTCGAACTGGTCCGCGCCCGCCCGCTGTACGTGGTCGTGCTCACCCCGGCGCCCGAGGTGGTGGCGGCGCGGGAGGCCGGACGGCCGAAGACCGGGTACGGCGCGTGGACGGTGGCGCAGCTGGACGTGGGGCTGCGGGCGCAAACCCCCCGCACGGGACTGTGGCTGGACACCTCGGAGCTGACGGTGACCGAGACGGTGGACGCGATTCTCGCGGGGGCGGAACGGGCCCGGGTCGCCTGACGTCCTTTTCCCGGGGCGCGTTGTCAGTGGGGCGGCGTAGTGTCCTGAGCAGTGGGGGACGGCTGCTCAGGCCGCTCCGACGGGACGTACCAGGTACGACTGAAATCGCGGGGGAGCGATGAGCACGACCGACGCCGGTGTCGCGGCGATCACCCTGACCGAGGACGACCTCGGTCCGTACGTCACCCACGCGCCGACGCGCCACTGGCTGACCGGCCCCGGACTGCCCGCCGGCAGCGGCCTGTTGACGTTCGAGCCGTTGCGCACGGAGGGGCTGCGCACGCTGGCGGAGGCGACCGACGGTCCGGCGGAGAACCTGCGGGACCGGCTGGTGATAGGCGCACTGCTCAACCCCGCGGGCATGGACCCGGAATCCCTCCTCCTCGACGGCGGCACGGGCGAGATCACGACCACGTACCTCTTCGACGCGATGGACAGCCGCCCGTTCGCGCCCTCGCTCGAGGCGCTCGTGCGGTTCGCCTCCGTCACCGAGGAACTGGCCGGTCTGCGCGGCGAGTTCGCCGCCTACGCGGGCCGCTACGGCACCAAGGCGGCCACCGAGGCGTCCCGCCGCCTCCTCGCCCTCTTCGAGGAGGGCACGGACGGCGAGATCCCGCCGTACTGGAAGGCCGCCGCGCTGATCCGCCCCCTCGCCCTGGTCGCGGGCCCCGGCACGGACTCCGGCCTCGCCCTGGACCTCCCCGGCCGGCTGCTGGACCAGGAGTTCGGCCAGGGCCGGGTGGCCCGCTTCGAGGAGGTCGACTTTCCCGTCACGCTCACCCACGAGCCGACGCGGCGCTTCCTGCGCGAGACCGGCCTGCCCGAGGACGCGGTCCTCTTCCACCTGGACACCGACGTCCCCCTCCTCACGCTGACCGAGTACTTCACCTCGGAACGCGCCGACGACTACCCCCTGGAGTACCTCCCCGCCCACGCCGACCGCCTCATACGCCTCGGCCACCTCGTCGAGGACAACAGCCTGGTGGTCGACGGCACGACGGGCGCGGTCCTGAACTTCAGCGAGCCCGAGGCGACCCTGTACCCGCTGAACACGGACGTCTCCACCCTCGCCTTCGCCCTCTGGCTCCTGCACCACGAGCGGACCATCGACGACCACCTGAACCACGAACTGACCACCGAGGCCTACGACCAGCTGGCCGCGGCCATGATCCAGACCCTGGCATCCGTAGACCCCACCGGCACCACGACCGACGCCGACTGGCACTACTGGACAGAACTCTTCCAGGACGAGGCGGGCGGCGTGCTCTGACATACGCTGCCCGTGATTGAACACGTGATTGAACACGTGATGGAACAGGGGGCCGGAATCGAAGAAGACATCGGTTGCGCGGCGTGACGAGCAGGAGGAGCCTGGAGTTACGGCGCCTCAAGCAAGTACTCTCCAGAAAAGAGAGCGTTGCCATGAATCGGAATACTTGGCGGCGAATACCCAAATCCGGGGGCATGTTCTGTGCGGTAGTGGCGCTCGCCTTCTCGGCGGCTTACCCCGCGGCTGGTGCGGCTCCCACGGTTTCGCAGGCCCGTCATCATGCCACCGCGCAGCTGCCCCAGAACTGGTGCGATCGTCACCCCAACCGTTGCGGTAACAATAACCGCTACAACGACAACACCCGCAATAACAACGGTCAGACGTGCTACATCCGTGAAACGATCGACATCAACGGAAACTACGTCAAGACCACAATTTGCCGGTGAATCAGGTGCGTGAAGAGGCCGTGGCGGGAATCGAACCCACGTAACTCGCTTTGCAGGCGAGTCCCTAAACCACTCGGGCACACGGCCGTGTTCGTGAAATGAATGTACGGTCGCCCGGGGGGCGGTTCAAGGGAATCGCCGGGGCTGCAACAGGACTGCCACACGCCGTTCATGAGGGCGGGCGACTTCGGACAGGGGTCAAACCAGGCTGCGCACCTTACGCTGGCGACCATGGCTGCCCTTGAACGACGCGACACCGGAGTCGCTGACGCCCCTGCCGACGGCCCGGAGGACACGGTCCTCGGGCGGGCCTACCGTGCGCTGAGCATCGGCATCGTGTCGGTCGTGCTGCTGATCGCCTTCGAGGCGACCGCGGTGGGTACGGCGATGCCGGTCGCCGCGCGGGAGTTGGGCGGGGTGTCGCTGTACGCGTTCGCGTTCTCGGGGTACTTCACGACGAGTCTCTTCGGGATGGTGCTCTCCGGGCAGTGGTCCGACCGTCGGGGGCCGGTGGGCGCGCTGACCACCGGGATCGGGACTTTCGCGGCCGGGCTGGTGGTGGCCGGGACCGCCGGGACGATGTGGGTGTTCATCGTGGGGCGGGCCGTCCAGGGGCTCGGCGGTGGGCTCGTGATCGTGGCGTTGTACGTCGTCGTGGGCCGGGCCTATCCCGAGCGGCTGCGAGCGGCGATCATGGCGGCGTTCGCGGCGAGCTGGGTCGTGCCGTCGGTCGTGGGCCCCTTGGCGGCGGGTGCGGTGACCGAGCACCTCGGCTGGCGGTGGGTGTTCCTCGGCATCCCGGTGCTGGTCGTCTTCCCTCTGGGGCTCGCGCTGCCGCAGATACGGCGGCGGGCCGGAGGGCCCGTCGAGGCGCGAGCGGTCGCCGCGTTCGACCGGCGGCGCATCCGGCTCGCGCTCGGGATCTCCCTCGGCGCGGGGCTGCTTCAGTACGCCGCGCAGGACCTGCGGTGGATCTCCGCGCTGCCCGGTGCCGCCGGCGCCGCGCTGCTCGTACCCGCCGTGCTCGGACTGCTGCCGCCCGGCACCTACCGGGCGGCGCGCGGGCTGCCGTCGGTCGTGCTGTTGCGCGGGGTCGCCGCCGGCTCCTTCATCGCCGCCGACTCCTTCGTACCGCTGATGCTGGTCACCCAGCGGGGGCTGTCGCCGACACTGGCCGGCCTCTCGCTCGCGGCGGGCGGGGCGACGTGGGCGCTCGCCTCCTGGGTGCAGTCACGGGCGCGCGTGGAGCCGTACCGGGAGCGGCTGATGACCGTCGGGATGGTGCTGGTGGCGGCCGCCGTCGCCACCGCGCCGAGCGTGCTGGTCCACTCCGTGCCCGCCTGGACGGTGGCCGTCGCCTGGGCCTTCGGCTGCTTCGGCATGGGGCTGGTCATCTCGTCCACCAGCGTGCTCCTGCTCCAGCTCTCCGCCCCGGAGGAGGCCGGCGCCAACTCGGCCGCCCTCCAGATCTCCGACGCCCTCGCCAACGTCGTCCTGCTCGCGGCGGCGGGCGCGGCCTTCGCGGCGCTGGGAGGCGGCAGCACGGCGACCACCACGGCGGCGGAAGCCACGACCGCCTCCGGCACCCACCCGGCGGCCTTCGCCGCGGTGTTCCTGCCGATGGCCGGGGTGGCGCTGGTGGGGGCCTGGGTGACGACGCGCTTGCGGGAACGCTGAGCCGCCGGAATCCGGTCGCCGAGCCGTGGCCCCGCCCCCTACTCTGCTCCGCATGCACCAGCTGACCGTCTCCCTGGACCCCGCCACCCAGCAGGCCCTCGACGACCTCGCGGACGCGCAGGACCGCCCCTCGGAAGAGGTGGTGCTGGAGGCCGTGCACAGGTATCTCCGCGAGGAGACCCTGGCCGTGCGGGCCATCGCGGAGCGGCTGGCCGGGGCGCACGCCGACCTGTTGAGGAGGCTGGGCGAGTGACCCGTCACCTGACCGTCGCCGACGTCACCGCCCTCGCCGAGGTCGCCTTCGGCGGCCGGGCGCCCGAGGCACGCGAGCCGGGCCTGCTCGCATCGGCGGTGCACCGGCCGCGCGCCCGTATGTTCGGTACGGCGGCCTACGACGACCTGTACGAACAGGCGGCCGCACTGCTCCACGCCCTCGCCGCGAACCACCCGCTCGTGGACGGCAACAAGCGCACCGCCTGGCTCGCCACCGCCACCTTCCTCGCCCTCAACGGCGTCGATCTCGCCGCCGTCGACCAGGACACGGCGTACGACCTGGTCATCGACGTGGCCTCGGGAAAGGAGAGTGACGTCGCCGTGATCGCCGGGCGACTCCGCGTGCTGTGACGTGGATCCCACCCATCCCGACCCGCCCTCGTCCGCGCATGGGCACCGCCGGCCCGCCGGTAGGGTGGCCCGGTTGTCATACCCAGCCGAGCCGCCCGACCCCCGCACGGAGACCGTGACTACCACCGCCGCCTCGCCCTCGCACCACCTCTCACCCGCCTTCCCAGGCCGCGCCCCATGGGGCACCGCCAGCAAGCTGCGTGCCTGGCAGCAGGGGGCCATGGAGAAGTACATCCAGGATCAGCCGCGTGACTTCCTCGCCGTCGCCACGCCGGGTGCCGGCAAGACGACCTTCGCGCTGACGCTCGCCTCCTGGCTGCTGCACCATCACGTCGTGCAGCAGGTGACCGTGGTCGCGCCGACCGAGCACCTGAAGAAGCAGTGGGCGGAGGCGGCCGCGCGGGTGGGCATCAAGCTCGACCCCGAGTACAGCGCGGGGCCCTTGGGGAAGGACTACCAGGGCGTCGCGGTGACGTACGCGGGTGTCGGTGTGCGGCCGATGCTGCACCGCAACCGGGTCGAGCAGCGCAAGACGCTCGTCATCCTCGACGAGATCCACCACGCCGGTGACTCCAAGTCCTGGGGCGAGGCGTGCCTGGAGGCGTTCGAGCCGGCCACCCGGCGGCTCGCGCTCACCGGTACGCCGTTCCGGTCCGACACCAACCCCATCCCCTTCGTGACGTACGAGGAGGGGCAGGACGGGATCCGGCGGTCCGCCGCCGACTACACGTACGGGTACGGCAACGCGCTCGCCGACCACGTCGTCCGCCCCGTCATCTTCCTTTCCTACAGCGGCAACATGCGCTGGCGCACGAAGGCCGGTGACGAGGTCGCCGCCCGGCTCGGCGAGCCGATGACCAAGGACGCCGTCAGCCAGGCCTGGCGCACCGCGCTCGACCCGCGCGGTGACTGGATGCCCGCCGTGCTGCGCGCCGCCGACCAGCGGCTGACCGAGGTCAGGAAGGCCATCCCGGACGCGGGTGCCCTCGTCATCGCCTCCGACCAGGACTCTGCGCGCGCGTACGCCAAGCTGATCCGGGAGATCACCGGCAACAAGGCCACGCTCGTGCTGTCCGACGACGCCGGTGCCTCGAAGCGGATCGACGACTTCAGCGGGAACGAGGACCGCTGGATGGTGGCCGTCCGCATGGTGTCCGAGGGCGTCGACGTGCCCCGGCTCGCGGTCGGCGTGTACGCCACCACCATCTCCACCCCGCTCTTCTTCGCCCAGGCCGTCGGGCGTTTCGTACGGTCCCGGCGGCGCGGCGAGACCGCGTCCGTCTTCCTGCCGACCGTCCCCGACCTGCTCACCTTCGCCAACGAGATGGAGGTCGAGCGCGACCACGCCCTCGACAAGCCGAAGAAGGAGGGCGAGGAGGACCCGTACGCCGAGTCCGAGAAGGAGATGGACGAGGCGAACAAGGAGCAGGACGAGGACACCGGCGAGCAGGACATGCTGCCCTTCGAGGCGCTGGAGTCCGACGCCGTCTTCGACCGGGTGCTGTACGACGGCGCCGAGTTCGGCATGCAGGCCCACCCGGGGAGCGAGGAGGAGCAGGACTACCTCGGCATCCCGGGGCTCCTCGAACCCGACCAGGTGCAGATGCTGCTCCAGAAGCGGCAGGCCCGGCAGATCGCGCACAGCCGCAAGAAGCCGGACGAGGAGGCCGACCTGCTGGAGCTCCCCGCGGAGCGGCGGCCGGTGGTCTCGCACAAGGAGATGATGGAGCTGCGCAAGCAGCTCAACACCATGGTCAGCGCGTACGTGCACCAGAGTGGCAAGCCGCACGGGGTGATCCACACCGAGCTGCGGCGCGTGTGCGGCGGCCCGCCGAGCGCCGAGGCGACGGCCGGTCAGCTGCGGCAGCGGATCGCCAAGGTGCAGGAGTGGGCGACGCGGATGAAGTGACGCCGCCCCGGTTTTCGGGGGGCGTGCGGCGCCCCGCGGCGCGCTGTACGTATCCGGACGAAGGTCGCAGGTCATGCCGGGCGGTGCCCGGATTCTGGACGAAGGCTTCCGCTCAGCGAACCGGCTTCGCTACTGTCCCGCTACGCACACGCCCCGTGGCAGCGCCGCCGCGGAGCGCAGCCGTGAAGCGACTGGGCCCGGAGCCGCCGGGCCGTCCTGCCGATCGGCGGCCTCTGACGCGTCGCTGACGGGACTCGGCGACGCATCCGCCGCGCAGGGGTTGCCGACCTCACCACTAAGGAGTGGGCGTCGTGACCGCGGAGACCTCTCAGACGCTCGACCGGGGGCTACGTGTCCTCAAGCTGCTGGCCGACACGGACCATGGGCTGACCGTCACCGAGCTTTCCACCAGACTGGGCGTCAACCGGACCGTCGTGTACCGGTTGCTCGCCACGCTCGAGCAGCACGCGCTCGTACGCCGTGACCTGGGCGGGCGAGCCCGGGTCGGGCTCGGGGTGCTGCGGCTGGGGCGGCAGGTGCATCCGCTGGTACGGGAGGCCGCGCTGCCCGCGCTCCGGTCGCTGGCGGAGGACATAGGGGCGACCGCGCATCTGACGCTCGTGGACGGCAGCGAGGCGTTGGCCGTCGCGGTGGTCGAGCCGACGTGGACGGACTACCACGTGGCGTACCGGGCGGGGTTCCGGCATCCGCTGGACCGGGGAGCCGCCGGCAAGGCGATCCTCTCCGCGCGGCAGTCGCCGTCGGCGGAGCCGGGGTACACCCTGACGCACGGGGAGCTCGAGGCCGGGGCCAGCGGGGCCGCGGCTCCACTGCTCGGGGTCACGGGAGTCGAGGGCAGTGTCGGTGTGGTGATGCTCGCGGATGCCGTGCCGGAGCGAGTGGGGCCGCGGGTCGTCGACGCGGCGCGAGAGGTGGCGGAGGCGCTGCGCTGAGCTGTGCTGAGCTGTGCTGGGCTGCGCTGTGCTGTGCTCGGCGGGTGAGCTGGGCTCGGCTGGGTGAGCCGGCGGCCGGGGCCGGGTGCGGGGGTGGCTTCGCTTGACCTGCCTGGCCCTGGCGGCCCTGCCGGGCTTCGCCCTTGTCGCACCGCGCCCCTGCCGGGGGTCCTGCGCCGGTTCGCCCGGGAGCGACGGGACCTGTACGCGGTCTGACCCGGGCTGACCCGTCTGACGCGGTCTGACCCGGGCTGACCGGACCGTTGCCGGAAGTGGTCGTCCCGTAGATTGATCCTGTGCTCTCTCGTCTCACGCGCCTCCAGGCCGTCGCCGTCTGCGCCACGCCCGTCGTGGCCCTGATCGCCACCGTGGCCTTCGCTCCGCTGCCGTTCTCGGTGGCGCAGCCGGGGATGACGGCGAACGTGCTGGGCAAGAACAAGGGCACCGCCGTGATCACCGTCTCCGGCGCACCGACCCGCGCGACGAGCGGGCAGCTGCGGATGACGACGATCGTGGCGACCTCTCCGGACACGCGCGTGTCGCTGGGCGACGTGCTCGACAACTGGTTCCGCACGGACAGCGCGGTCATGCCGCACGACGCGGTCTACCCGAGCGGCGACACCGTCAAGGAGATCGAGAAGCACAACATCGAGCAGATGCAGCAGTCCCAGGACGCGGCGACCGAGGCGGCGCTGAAGTACCTGAACCTGAACAGCAAGGACGTCAAGGTCACCCTCAAGCTCGCCGATGTCGGCGGGCCCAGCGCGGGGCTGCTGTTCTCCCTGGGGATCATCGACAAACTGCACGGTGACGGCAGCGGCGGCGACCTGACGGGTGGCCGCACCATCGCCGGTACGGGCACGATCGACACCGACGGCAAGGTGGGCGCGGTCGGCGGCGTGGGCCTCAAGACGCAGGCCGCCCGGCGGGACGGGGCGACCGTCTTCCTGGTTCCCGAGGACGAGTGCGCCGACGCCAAGGGTGAGCTGCCGAAGGGGCTCAGGCTGGTTCCGGTGACCACGCTGAAGGGAGCGGTGAACTCCCTGGTGGCCCTGGAGAAGGGGAAGGGCTCCGTACCGAGCTGCTAAGCCATCGCCGGGGCCGGTTCGCGCGTGGCGGCGAGACGCAGACCGACCTCCACGAGGGTCCAGCCGAGCCGGGTGCGGAGTTCGCTCGGGCGCTTGGCCTGGGCGGCGAGGCGGTAGGCGTCGGCCTGGGTGCGGAGTTCGGCCATGTGCTGCTGGACGAGCTGGATGTGCGTGTGCATGGGGAAGCCTCCGGGTCGTCTCGGTCGGTTTCGCTCGGTCGGTTTCGCTCAGTCGGTTTCGCTCAGTCGGTTTCGATGGGGAAGAGGTGCGTGTGGATGCGCACCTGCTCGGCACCGGGGGTGTCCGTGTCGGTCACGCGGTTCCGGTAGCCGTCGATCAAGTCGTGCATCTTCTGGACGAGTTCGGCGGCGAGCTCGGGCGTCAGCCGTAGCGTCATGTCGCTCATGTCGGAGGAGTGGGACCAGGCCTCGGACCACTCGTCCCGGGCGCTCAGCCAGGTGGACAGCTCGCGGGCATGAGTGCTCGCGAGCTCGTGCAGGAACATCTCGGCCATTCCCCGTATTTCGGGACCCGCGGTCTTGAACTCGGTGCTGTCGAAGACGATTCCCTCATCCACCGCCTTCCACCAGCGCTCCCGGCCCTTGCCGTGCTCCGGGGCGTCCTCGACGAAGCCGTGTGCGGCGAGTTGGCGCAAGTGGTAGCTGGTCGCGCCGCTCGACTCGCCGAGCCGCGAGGCCAGTTGGGAGGCGGTCGCCGGACCGCGCTGCCGCAGTGTGCTCAACAACTGCATCCGCAGCGGGTGGGCCAGGCCGCGCAACGCGCGGGCATCAAGGCGCCTGTGCTTCGGCTCGTCGTGCTCCGTCATGGATACAAAGGTAGCGTTGCAAAGAGTCCTTTGCAACGACGTTTTTGCATCGACTTCTTTGCACGTCCTTCTTTGCATCGACTTCTTCGCGAGGCCGACCCCGGTACTACCTCACGAACCCCTCCGCCCGCATCCACTCCAACGCCACCTGATGCGGATCCTCCCCGCCCACGTCCACCCTCGCGTTCAGCTCCTGTGCCACCGCGTTGTCCAGCCTCCTGGTGATCGGGTCCAGAACGTCCGCGATCGCCGGCCACCGCTTCAGGGACCGGGAGTTGATCTCCGGGGCCGCGTTGTAGTCGGGGAAGAACTTCCTGTCGTCCTCCATCACCACCAGGTCCATCGACTTGATGCGGCCGTCGGTGGTGAAGACCTCCCCGTATGTGCAACTCCCCTTGGCCACCTGGGTGTAGATGATCCCGGTGTCCATCTGCGTGGTGTCCTTGGCCGGCACGCGCATGCCGTACGCCCGCTGCATGCCCCGCAGCCCGTCCGTCCGGTTGGCGAACTCGCCCTCCACGCACAGCGTCACCGCCCCGGGGCGCGACCTGGACAGCGCGGCCACGTCCGACAGCGTCCGGGTGCCGTACTTCCTGAAGGCGGCCCGGTTCATGGCCAGCGCGTAGGTGTTGTTCAGCCGGGACGGCGGCAGCCAGGTCAGCCCGTTGCGCAGGTCGGCGTCGTGCACCGCCTGCCACTGCTTTCGCGGGTCGGGAATGGGCTCGCTGTGGCCCTGGTACGTGATCCAGGCGGTGCCCGTGTAGTCGTACATGGCGTCCGCGTCCCCGCCCCTGACCGCCTCCCGGCTGCCGATGGAACCCTGGATGCCGGTCCGGTCCAGGACGTCGGCGCCGGCCGCCCGGAAGGCGATCCCGGCCATCGCGCCGAGGATGAGGCTCTCCGTGTCAGCCTTGGACGTCACGGTGAGATGGGCGCCCTTGAGCGGCTCGCCCCGTCCGAGCGAGCCGGGCCCGACGTCGTCGGCCATCGGGGAGCCGCTGCTCAGGCCGCAGCCGGAGGCCACGAGCAGTGCCCCGGCGGCCAGCGGAGCGGCGAGCCGTCTCAACTCCCCGTCTCCGGACTCCCCGTCTCCAGCCCCCGCGGCCGCAGCAGCACCTCGGCCAGCGAGGCCAGCCAGTCCACCAGCAGGGCCAGTACGACCGTGAGCACCGCGCCCAGCACCAGCACCGGCATGCGCTGGTTGGTGATGCCGGCGGTGATCAGCACGCCCAGACCGCCACCTCCCCCGAAGGTGGCCAGGGTCGCCGTGCCGACGTTGAGGACCAGGGCCGTACGGACGCCCGCCAGGATCAGCGGGACGGCCAGCGGCAGCTCCACCCGGGTCAGCACGCCGAGCGGGGACATTCCGATGCCGCGGGCCGCCTCCAGCAGGGTCGGGTCGTTCGCCCTCAGGCCCGCGACGGTGTTGGCCAGCACCGGCAGGACGGCGTAGGCGATCATGCCGACCAGGGCCGCCTTCCGGCCGATGCCGAGCCAGATCACCAGCAGGGCCAGGAGGCCGATCGCGGGTGTCGCCTGGCCCGCGTTCGCGAGGGCCGTCACCACCGGACCGGCCCGCCGGAAGGCCTCACGGGTCAGCAGCACGCCCAGCGGGACGGCGATGACCAGCACGAAGAAGGTCGAGATCACGGTCAGCTCGATGTGCTGCCACAGGGCCTTGGAGACCTGACCGTTCGACAGGGCGTTCGCCGAGACCGCGTCCAGCTGCGCCTGCCGGAACCACAGCCAGGTCGCCAGCAGCACCGCGAGGAGGAACGCGGGCAGCAGCGTCAGCTTCTGCCAGGTGAACCGCCTCCCGGCGGACCGCGCAGGAGCCGCGGGTCCCCGCGGCTCCTCGACGCCTCCCGATCCGCCCGGTCCGCGCGGTTCCGCCGGCCGCTCCAGCTCGGCCGCGATCACCTCGTCCGCTCCCCGCCACGCGTCCGGCCGGCCCGGGCCTCCGCCCACCCGCTCCGGTGCTCCAGGGCGTTCAGGCGGTCGGCGTCCAGCAGCTCACGCACGCGGCTCATCAGCGTCTCCATGTCCACCACGCCCTCATGCACGCCGTGTCGCCCCGTCACCGGAACCCGCCCCGCGTCGCTCCTCAGCACCGCCTCCAGCGCGTCCCGCAGCGTGGCATCCCGGGTCACCGTGTGCCGCACCGGTCTGCCCGCGCGGGCCAGCGAACCCCGGGCCCGCGTCAGGTCGCCGCGCCTGAGCCACTTGTGGGGGCGGCGGTGCCGGTCGAGCAGGAGGATCTCGGTGGCGCCGCTGCCGCGCAGCCTGCCGAGGATCTCCTGAAGCGGGGTGTCCACGGTCGCCGTCGGGCAGTTCCCGACCCTCAGATCCCGTACGCGGGTGAGGTTCAGCCGCTTCAGGGCGGCGCCCGCGCCCACGAAACCGGAGACGAAGTCGTCCGCGGGGTTGGTGAGGATCGCCTCCGGGGTGTCGAACTGGGCGATGCGGGAACGCTCCCGCAGTACCGCGATCCGGTCGCCCAGCTTGATCGCCTCGTCGAAGTCGTGGGTGACGAAGACGATCGTCTTGCGCAGTTCCCGCTGGAGCCGGAGCAGCTCGTCCTGGAGGCGGTCGCGGGTGACCGGGTCGACCGCGCCGAACGGCTCGTCCATCAGCAGCACCGGTGGATCGGCCGCCAGCGCCCGCGCCACGCCGACGCGCTGCTGCTGACCCCCGGAGAGCCGACGCGGGTAGCGGTCCTGGAACTCGCCGGGTTCCAGCCCGACCAGGTGGAGCATCTCCGCCACCCGTTCCCGGATCCGGGGCTTCGGCCAGCCGGCCATCCGCGGCACCAGCGCGATGTTCTGGGCGACGGTCAGGTGGGGGAAGAGCCCGGAGGACTGGATGGCGTACCCGATCCTCCGCCGCAGCCGTACCGGGTCCATGCCGGTGACGTCCTCACCGCCGATGCGGATGCGGCCGCCGGTCGGCTCGATCAGGCGGTTGATCATCTTCAGCGTCGTGGACTTCCCGCAGCCGGACGGCCCGACCAGGACCACCGTCTCGCCCGCCTCGACGGCCATGCTGACGTGGTCGACGGACGGGTGCGGGCTGCCGGGGTAGTGCTTGGTGAGGTTCTCCAACTCGATGGCCGCCCCGGTGGTGGACGTCTCAGCCACGGATCCCCCTGGGAATGGTCAGCCGTCCGAGCAGGACGTACGCGGCGTCGAACAGCAGGGCCAGGACGATGATGCCGAGGGTGCCCGCGAGCACCTGGTTGAGGGCGTTGGCGCTGCCCAGCGAGGCGATGCCGCGGAAGATCTCGTTGCCGAGGCCGGGCCCGGAGGCGTAGGCGGCGATGGCCGCGATGCCCATCAGCATCTGGGTGGCGACCCGGACGCCGGTCAGGATCGGCGGCCAGGCGAGCGGCAGCTCCACCCGCAGCAGCCGGGCCCGGCGGGACATCCCGATGCCCCGGGCCGCGTCCACCAGGTCGGGGTCGACCCCGCGCAGCCCCACGATCGCGTTCCTGACCACCGGCAGCAGCCCGTACAGCGTCAGGGCGATCACCGTGGGCGCCACCCCCAGGCCGACGACCGGGATCAGCAGGCCGATCATGGCGAGTGACGGGACGGTCAGCAGGGCCGAGCCGGCGGTGGTCGCCAGGTTGCCCGCCCAGTCGCTGCGGTAGGCGGCGACGCCGATCAGCACGCCCAGCGCGGTGGCCGCGACCATGCACTGGAAGACCGCGGAGGCGTGCTGCCAGGCGTCCGCGAGCAACTGCTGGTGGCGGTCGGCCAGGTACTCCCAGAAGCTCACGCGGCCTCACCCCGTAATCCGGCTAGGACGTCCTCTCCTCCGGGTGTTCCGCCGCTTGTTCCACGAGCGGGATGATCCGCAGCGGGACGGGGTTCTCCATCACGATCGCCGTGGCGGCCCGGACGATGCCATCAAATCCGACAACCCGGTCGATCACCCGCTGGAGATCGGCGTTCGAGCGGGCCACCAGACGGCACAGCATGTCCCCGCTGCCGGTGGTGGTGTGCAGCTCCAGCACCTCCGGCACGGTCGCCAAGTGGGCCCGTACATCGGCTCCTTGGCCCTGCCGGATCTGTAGCGTGGCGAAGGCCGTGACCGGGTAGCCGAGGGCCGCCGGGTCCACCTGCGGACCGAATCCGCGGATGACTCCGTTCGACTGAAGCCGGTCCAGCCGGGCCTGCACCGTGCCCCGCGCCACCCCCAGCCGCCGGGACATCTCGAGGACCCCGATCCTCGGCTCCCGGGCCAGCAGCACGATGATGCGCCCGTCCAGCTGATCGATCGCCATGCCCGCCTCCCAGGTGGTCATCGTGTACAGAAAGCCCGCCGAAACGGCCGTACCGCTGAGCAGAATGCCCAGCGAATACGCAAACTATTGCGCACCTTGCTGACCGGAGCCACCCTTCGGACATGACGCAGACCACACACCACACTCCCGACACGACCGCCCGGCAGGCCGACCCCTTCCCGGTCAAGGGAATGGACGCGGTCGTCTTCGCCGTGGGCAACGCCAAGCAGGCCGCGCACTATTACTCCACCGCCTTCGGCATGAAGCTGGTCGCCTACTCCGGACCGGAGAACGGCAGCCGCGAGACCGCCGCCTACGTCCTGGAGAACGGCTCCGCCCGCTTCGTGTTCACCTCGGTGATCAAGCCCGCCACCACCTGGGGCCACTTCCTCGCCCAGCACGTGGCCGAGCACGGCGACGGCGTCATCGACCTGGCCATCGAGGTCCCGGACGCCCGTGCCGCGTACACCTACGCCATCGAGCACGGCGCCCGCTCGGTGGCCGAGCCGTACGAGCTGAAGGACGAGCACGGCACGGTCGTCCTCGCCGCCATCGCCACCTACGGCAAGACCCGCCACACCCTCGTCGACCGTTCCGGCTACGACGGCCCCTACCTGCCCGGCTACGTCGCCGCGAAGCCGATGGTCGAGCCGCCCGCCCAGCGCACCTTCCAGGCCGTCGACCACTGCGTCGGCAACGTCGAGCTCGGCCGGATGAACGAGTGGGTGGAGTTCTACAACAAGGTCATGGGCTTCACGAACATGAAGGAGTTCGTGGGCGACGACATCGCCACCGAGTACAGCGCCCTGATGTCGAAGGTCGTCGCCGACGGCACGCTCAAGGTGAAGTTCCCGATCAACGAGCCCGCGATCGCCAAGAAGAAGTCCCAGATCGACGAGTACCTGGAGTTCTACGGCGGCGCCGGCGTCCAGCACATCGCGCTGAACACGGGCGACATCGTGCAGACGGTACGCACCATGCGCGCGGCCGGTGTGGAGTTCCTGGACACGCCCGACACCTACTACGACACCCTCGGCGAGTGGGTCGGCGACACCCGGGTGCCCGTGGAGACCCTGCGCGAGCTGAAGATCCTCGCCGACCGCGACGAGGACGGCTACCTGCTCCAGATCTTCACCAAGCCGGTCCAGGACCGTCCGACCGTCTTCTTCGAGATCATCGAACGGCACGGCTCCATGGGCTTCGGCAAGGGCAACTTCAAGGCCCTGTTCGAGGCGATCGAGCGGGAGCAGGAGCGGCGCGGAAACCTGTGAATCCGCCGAACGGGCTACCGGGGAACGTGGGTTGACGTTCTCATGTCCTGCGGGTGCCAGAGCGGCACCCGCAGGATGTGAGGTGGCCCGTGAGCACGGTGGACCAGCGCGTCGACCTCGCCGCGCCGTCCCAGCGCTGGCTGCACCGGCTCGGCACCCTCCGGGAGCCGACCGTCCCGCAGTCCTTCGCCCTCGACGAGGTGAACCGGCACCTGTACGTCCTCCAGGTCACCAAGGGCGGCCAGCAAGCCGGCGACCTGTGCCTGAACCGGCTCGACTACAAGGGCGACGCTCTGGGACACATGTACCTGAAGGGCTTCGGGCACGGCGTCAGCACGGGCGTGCAGAACGACACCGACGGCACCGCCTGGATCTGGACCGAGGCCGACGCGCTGCACGGCTACGGCAGGGGCGTCACCCGCTTCCACTTCGTGGACGGCGCCACCCGCACCGCCGAGGACGTCAAGATCCGCTATCCCGTCAAGGGCTCGAAGAACAACCAGCCGGCCGTGTGCATGGCCACCCGCCGCATCGCCGTCCGCTACCGCCTGGACAACGTCCCCCGCTACCGCGTCTGGGACCTCGACGCCTTCGTCGCCCGCGACTACGCGAACCCCGTCGCCGACCTCGCCCAGACCGGCGCCCACCCCGACCCCGAGGTCCCGTTCCAGGGGTACGCCCTGTGCGGCGACCACCTCTACCAGCTCGCCGGATCGGCCTACGACGACACCGCCAACCCGCCCGCCGGACACGGCAACGCCTACCTGTCCTGCCTCGACGTTCACACCGGCGCGCTCCTCCAGCAACGGCGCACCGAGGCCGGCTACTCCCTCGACCACCGCGAACCCGAGGGCCTCGCCGTGCGCCGGTCCCCGGCCCCGCGGCTGTGCATCGGCTTCGCCTCGGGGGAAGTGGGCGCGCGCCGGCTCTCGGTCTACTACAAGCAGTAGCTCAGCTTTCCGGCGGATCCTCCTCGGGCGGCTCACCCAACCGGGCCAGCGCCGCCCGCGCGACCGGCACCCGCAACGGCGAGAAGTACGGGTTGATCCGCAGCGCCTCCTGAAGATGGCGCCGCGCGGGCCCGGTGAGCTCCAGCTCCCCTTCGATCATGCCCAGGTGGAACGAGTACAGCGCGCTGCGCACCCCGCCCCCCTTGTCCTTGTCCGTCGCGATCCGGGCGAACTCCAGCGCCTCCTCGTCGTCCCCCACCCGGTGCAGCGCCCAGCCCAGCGCGTCGGCCACCTCGATGCCCGGCTGCATCTCCCACTCGTCCCGCAACCGCTCGACGGCCTCCTCCCGGTCCCCGTGGTCCGCCTCGAACCGCCCGAGGAGCAGCTCCTCGTCCACCCCGTCGGCCTCGTCCCGTGCCGCCCGGTCCCGCAACAGGTCGTACTGCGCCTGCGCCTCCTCCTCCCTGCCCAGCGACTGGTACAACTCGCCCAGCTCCAGGGCGTACTCGGGGCAGGGCCGCTCGGCGAGCGCCGCCCGGTAGGCGGTCAGCGCCTCGGAGGTGCGCCCCAGCGCGGCCAGGACGCGGCCCCGGCCGGCCGTCGCGGCCCGCTGGCCGGGGTCGACGCGCAGGGCCTCCTGGAAGTGCCGCAGCGCGTCCTCGCGGTCGCCGCGCTCCCAGGCCAGTTGCCCGGCGCGGGTGAGGTAGTCGGCCTGCTCGGCGGGGGTCCGGGCGGCCGCCGCCGCGTCGGCCAGCTGGGCCGCCGCGTCCTCGCGCCAGCCCCGGTCGCGGTAGACGGCCGACGTCCGCGCCATCACCGCCGGGTGTGCGGCGCCCTTGGTGTGCAGCGCCAGCAGCTTGTCCAGCGCGCTCCGGCTCGCCTTGTAGTCGCCGAGCCCGGCGTAGGCGTCGATCAGCACCGCGTAGGTCGTCCAGCGCTTGGGCGCCAGCTTCTGTGCCTGCTCGCCCCAGTCCCGGGCCACCTCGAAGTCCCGGCGCGTGTTCGCCAGCGCCGCGAGCCCTTCCAGCGCCTCGACGTTCTTGCCGCCCTTGACCTCGAGGGATTCCCGCAGCGCACGCTCGGCCCGCGGATAGTTCGCGGCGTCGGCGGTCCGCCGGCCCCGTTCCAGATAGGCGGTGCCCAGGACCGCCCACGCCCGCGCGTCCCGAGGATGCGTCCGCAGGTGGTTCTCGCGGTCCCCGATCAGCCGGGTCAGGTCGGGCAGCGCGGCCGGCACCCCGGCGGTCACCGCGGCCGGTGCCTGCGCCCTCGGGCCCGCCGCGGGCAGGCCGGCCCTGGGCGGCGGCTCCTTCGGCAGCAGCATCAGCGCACCGCCGACCGCCGCGGTGCCCGTCACCGAGGCCACCAGCACCCGCCGCAGCAGGCGGCGACGGCGCCGCCGGGGCCGCTCGGCCACCAGGGACGTTCCCGGACCGGACTGTCGCTTCTCCATGGCGCACACTGTGCGTCAATATGACGACCACATCCGGGTGGCCCAAGGGAGCCATGGACGGGGTTCACACCGATGGCCCCGGGTGCGACGCTGTGATCATGAGCCGTATCGAAGCCCCGCGTGACGAAGCCCAGGGCAACCTCACCGACCGGCTGCTCGCGGGCCTGCCGGCCGAGGCGATCCTCACCGACCCCGATGTCACCGCCTCCTACGCCAACGACATGGCGAGCTTCTGCCCGGCCGGCACCCCGGCCGTGGTCGTGCTGCCGCGTACGGTCGAGGAGGTCCAGCACGTCATGCGCACCGCCACCGAGCTGCGCGTGCCGGTCGTCCCGCAGGGCGCCCGCAGCGGTCTGTCCGGAGCGGCCAACGCCTCCGACGGCTGCATCGTGCTGTCCCTGACCAGGATGGACCGCATCCTGGAGATCAACCCGGTCGACCGCGTCGCGGTCGTCGAACCGGGCGTGATCAACGCCGCCCTCTCCCGCGCCGTCGAGGAGCACGGCCTGTACTACCCGCCGGACCCCTCCAGCTGGGAGATGTGCACCATCGGCGGCAACATCGGCACCGGCTCCGGCGGGCTGTGCTGTGTGAAGTACGGGGTGACGGCCGAGTACGTCCTCGGGCTGGACGTCGTCCTCGCCGACGGACGCCTGATGTCCACCGGCCGCCGCACCGCCAAGGGTGTGGCGGGCTACGACATCACCCGCCTGTTCGTCGGCTCGGAGGGCTCGCTCGGCATCGTCGTGCGGGCCGTGCTCGCGCTCAGGCCCAAGCCGCCGCAGCAGCTGGTGCTGGCCGCCGAGTTCTCCTCCGCCGCCGACGCCTGCGACGCCGTGTGCCGGATCATGGCGGGCGGCCATGTGCCGTCCCTCCTCGAACTGATGGACCGTACGACCGTCAAGGCGGTCAACGCCCTCGGCCACATGGGCCTGCCGGAGAGCACCGAGGCCCTCCTCCTCGCCGCCTTCGACACCCCGGACCCCGCCGCCGACCTCGCCGCCCTCGGCGCGCTGTGCGAGGCCGCGGGCGCCACCGAGGTGGTCCCGGCCGAGGACGCCGCCGAGTCCGAACTCCTCCTCCAGGCCCGCCGGATGGCCCTCGTCGCCCTGGAGGCCGTCAAGGGCACGACGATGATCGACGACGTGTGCGTGCCCCGGTCGCGGCTCGCCGAGATGCTCGAGGGAGTCGAGCGGATCGCGGAGAAGTACCGGCTGACCATCGGCGTGTGCGCCCACGCCGGTGACGGCAACACCCACCCGACCGTGTGCTTCGACGCCCAGGACGCCGACGAGTCCCGGCGGGCCCGCGAGTCCTTCGACGAGATCATGGCCCTCGGCCTGGAACTCGGCGGCACCATCACCGGCGAGCACGGCGTCGGCGTCCTGAAGAAGGAGTGGCTCGCCCGCGAGGTCGGCCCGGTGGGCCTGGAGATGCAACGCGCGGTCAAGCAGGTGTTCGATCCGCTGGGAATCCTGAACCCCGGCAAGCTGTTCTGACGGTCCCGCGCCAGGCTCACTGGGCGAACAGGTGGTCGAGCGCGTCGTCGATCCCGAGGCGCTCGGCCTCACTCCCCGGGGGCACGGCGCGCAGCGTGCGCTCCAGCCAGGCGGACAGCTGTGCGGACGGCGCCTGGAGGAGGGCGTCTCCGTCGGGTGAACTCAGCGCCATCAGGACGACGCTGCGCCCCTCCACCTTCGTCGGCCACACCCGGACGTCTCCCTGCCCGCTCGGCCGGAACACCCCCTGCACCAGCAGGTCACGGGAGAACGTCCAGTTCACGGGCTGTTCGGAGGTGATGTGGAAGGTGATGTGGACGGCGTACGGGTCGTCCGAGCGGTAGCCGAGCCGGGCCGGGACCGGGACGCTCCGGTCGGCGGACAGGATGAGCCGCAGCTCCAGTTCGCGTTCCACCACGGTGTGCTGCATGACGTGCGGTTCCTCTCTCGCCGGGGCCGCCGGGAGGGGCCCGTACGAGATGAGAGGCGGCCGGGGCCCGGGCATTACGCGGGTTCGGGGGGACTTTTTTCGAACCCGGGCACCGGGACTTGTGAAGTCCTAGCACGGGGTCGCCCCGAAAGGGGCGGGTCCTGCGTGACTGGCGCTCGGGACGGCGCGCGTCTGATAGATGTGGAGCCCCCCATACGACCCCCGAGCAGATACGGGACGACGCGGACATGAGCGCCCCAACCCCGGCCCCCGGCGACGACAGGCCCCGCGAGGGCTACTACCCGGACCCGTCCATCCCCGGCTACGTCCGGTACTGGAACGGCGCCGCCTGGGTGCCGGGCACCAGCCGGCCGGCGCCGGAGGAAGGCGACACGCTCGCCCCGCCGCCCGGCAACTGGCCGGACCGGTCACCGGGCCCGGCGTCGGCCCCGCCGTCGGTCGAGGAGACCGGCCCGCACTTCTTCGACGAGGACCCGCCCGGGGGCGGCCCGGCGGAACCGGCGTCGGCGTGGGGTGCCGACCGGGCGCAGCAGTCCGGCTTCGGCGGCGACCAGGACCGCCGGGTCTCCTGGGGCGCCGATCCGCGGATGCCGGCCGACTCCCCGGCCCAGCCGGACGGCCGGGCTGCCCGCACCGACGGCACGGCGACGATCCCGCCCGCCGATCCGGCCCCCGACGACGTCGACTCGGGCGGCACGTTCGTCTTCCGGCGCCCGACAGGTGGCTCCGCCGGTCCGGCGGACGACGGGACGATGACGTTCCGGCCCGTCTCCTCGAACGGCCCGGCCCCCGGCCAGGGCGCCGGCGGGGCGCCGGGCGGTCAGGGGGCAGCAGGTTCGAGGCCCGGGTTCGGTGTGCACGGCCCCGTCGGGGCCGGTTCCGGTGGGCCGCAAGCGGGTGGCGCGGCCTCCTCCGGAGCCCCCTCCGGGCCCGGCTTCGGCGCGGGGAAGGCCGCCGCTGCCCGTGCGTCTTCGGCGCAGGCACAGGGCCAGGGCCAGGCCCGGGTCCCCGGCCAGGCCTCGGCCCCGCCCCAGGGAAGCGTCCCGGGCCACGGCCAGGCCCAGGTCCCCGGGCAGGCGCAGGGCGACACGGGCCGCGCTCAGCCGGGGTCGGTCTCCCAGACGCCGGGGGCTCCGGCCGCCGCCTCGGTGCCTCCCCAGGCGGGCGCCCCCCTGTCCGGCGGCGGTACCCCGATGGCCAGTGGGATGGGCGGCGGGCAGTCGTCCTGGGCGCAGCAGGTGCACCGGCTCGCGGGTGTCGGGGACGAGCAGCCCGTGACGCCGTGGAAGCCGCCGGTCGAGGACCCGTTCCAGGCGGTCGCCCGACGGCAGGCGGCGGCACGGCCCGCAGGCCTCGGCAAGCGGCTGGCCGCCCGTCTGGTCGACACGCTGGTCCTCGGCGCCGTCACCGCCGCGGCCGCCGTACCGCTGGGCGCCGAGGCGGTCGACCACGTCCAGGAGAAGATCGACGCGGCCAAGCTGTCCGGCCGTACCGCCACCGTCTGGCTGCTGGACGGCACGACCGGCGCCTGCCTCGGCATCGTCCTCGCCGTTCTGCTCCTCGTCGGCGTGCTGTACGAGGTGCTGCCCACCGCCAAGTGGGGTCGCACGCTGGGCAAGAAGCTGTGCGGCCTTCAGGTGCGGGACATCGAGGGGCACGAGCCGCCGTCCTTCGGGCTCGCGCTGCGCCGCTGGCTGGTCTACAGCGTCCCCGGCCTGCTCGGCATCGGCGTCGTCGGCGTGCTGTGGTGCCTGTTCGACCGGCCTTGGCACCAGTGCTGGCACGACAAGGCGGCCCATACCTTCGTGGCGGGCTAGGGCCTGTTGCGAAAGTCTCGCCTGCCCAGCGACGTCCGGCACGCACTCTCGCCGCACCGGGCACAGACCCAAGTACGTCCAGTACGAGGGCCTGCGCCCGGCACGCCGAGAGCACGCACCGGACGCCGCCGGGCCCGCCCTCCGGGCGGACGACGGGACTTTCGCAACAGGCCCTAGAGCCCGTCCGGACCGCGTACTCCGGACGGCCGTCCGCCGGGTGCGGAGCCGGGGTGTTCGCGATCGACTCGGGCCATGAGCAGCGAACCGCCCCCCGGCTCCGGACCGCAGCCCCCGGAGGACGACCCGTTCAGGAAACCGCCCCCGCCGGACCAGGGGCAGGGCTCGCCGTACGGTGGTCAGCAGCCCCCCGGCGGCGGTGAGCAGCCGCCGCCCTACGGCGGTCAGCAGCCCCCGTACGGCAGCCAGCCCCCGCCCTACGGCGGCCCGCCCGGAGCCGGCGGCTATGCCAGCGACCCGCTCGCCGGTATGCCCCCGCTCGCGGACAGCGGCAAGCGCACCCTGGCCCGCATCATCGACATGATCCTGGTGGGCATCGTGGTCTGGCTGCTCACCTGGGGGTTCGGGGTGCGCGAGTACCAGGTGAACGGCGAGCGGATGGAGGTCGGCAAGGGGCTCACGCAGTCGCTCATCGCCGCCGTGCTCTACGTCGCCTACGACACCGTCCTGATCGCCCGGTCGGGCCAGACCCTCGGCAAGAAGTGGCTGCGCATGCGGGTGGCCGACCTCAACGACGGCAGCACGCCCTCCAGGCAGACCTCACTGTTGCGCGCCCTGGTGCTGTGGCTGCCGTTCGCGTTCTGCTGCGCCTGCATCTGGACGGCGATCTGCGGCGGCTGGAGCTTCTTCGACAAGCCCTACAAGCAGGGGCTGCACGACAAGGCCGCCAAGACGGTGGTGGTCAGCACCGGGTGACGGCCCAGCGGGTGTCAGGGAGCCGTGGGCTCGCGCACCGGCTCGACCGAGGCGGCCACCGGCTCCCGCCGCGCGGGCACCCGCTCGCGGGCCACCGGTGCCGGGGCCGGTTCCTCGGCCGGGGCCGCGACCGTGCGCGGCTTCGGCAGCGGGACCGTCATGGCGACCAGGAGCCCGAGGGCGAGCGCCGCGAGGGCGATGACCGCGACCCCGAGGCCCGAACTCGTCTGTGACAGCAGCAGCATGGCGAGCGTCGAGAAGATCACGGTGCAGGAACCGTAGGCGAGCTGTGCGGCGGTCGGACGAGGCATGGCAATCGTGTCCTCGGAAGATGTGGGGGTGAGACGGGACGCCGGCCTGTGTTTCCGCCGACTTCCGGGCGTTCCACCATTCGACTCTATTCGCCTGCATGCCCGAGTGGAACGGCTGGTAAGCGTGACCTAACCCACGGTACCGGTGCACAGGGGGCGCACGGAGTCATGGGGTCCAGCAAGTGGACGGGCTCACGCGCCCGTCGAGTGGGACGCGAGGTGTTCGTTAAAGCGAACCCCCGCTCCGCATAGTGCACTTGACCTGCTCAAGTCAAGGTCTGTCTTTTCTCTTAAACCTCTAGTCAAATGTCGTCACTTGACTACACGCGTTGATCAGGCGCGCACGGGCTTCCTTCCATGACCGGGACCCTCTTTCCGTGCGCGCGGACGCGGGGGAGGAACTCAAGTGACCAGCAGACCCTGGACGTTCAGAGCGGCCGCGATCGGCGTCGCGCTCGCGGCGGCCTCCGCCACGTTCTCCACCTTCGCCGTTGCGGAGGCGAGCACCACCGCCAAGTCCGCTGCCGCCAACCGGCACGACCCGGCGCCGGTGAAGCAGCAGGAACACAACCTCGACGGCCCGCTGAGCAAGACCCAGGAGGCTCAGCGCCAAGAGGCCCTCAACCAGGTCATATCCGGCAAGGCCAAGGCCAAGGAGCGCAACGGCTCGAAGGTCGTCCAGCTCAAGAGCAAGAAGGGCGACGGCAAGTACGTCGAGCTGAGCCGGGAGAAGACCGACAAGATCTTCACCATCCTGGTCGAGTTCGGCGACCAGACCGACCCGAAGTACGGCGGCACCGCCGGCCCCCTGCACAACCAGATAGCCGCGCCGGACCGTACGAAGGACAACTCGACGGCCTGGCAGAAGGACTACAACCAGAAGCACTTCCAGGATCTGTACTTCGGCACCGGCAAGAACACCGAGTCGGTGAAGAAGTACTACGAGAAGCAGTCCTCGGGCCGCTACTCGGTGGACGGCGAGGTCGCCGACTGGGTCAAGGTCCCGTACAACGAGGCCCGTTACGGCAACAACGCCTGCGGCTCCACCAACTGCCCGAGCGTGTGGAACGTCGTCAGCGACGGCGTGACCGCCTGGGTCGCGCAGCAGAAGGCGGCCGGCAAGTCCGACGCGGCCATCAAGGCGGACCTGGCGCAGTTCGACCAGTGGGACCGCTACGACTACGACGGCGACGGCAACTTCAACGAGCCCGACGGCTACATCGACCACTTCCAGATCGTGCACGCCGGTGAGGACGAGTCCGCGGGCGGCGGCGTCCAGGGCACCGACGCGATCTGGGCCCACCGCTGGTACGCCTTCGGCACCGACGCCGGCGCCACCGGCCCGACGGGCAACAAGCTCGGCGGCACGCAGATCGGCGACAGCGGCATCTGGATCGGCGACTACACCATCCAGCCGGAGAACGGCGGCCTGGGCGTCTACGCCCACGAGTACGGCCACGACCTCGGCCTGCCGGACGAGTACGACACCAACGGCGGCGAGAACTCCACCGGCTTCTGGACGCTGATGTCCTCCGGCTCCTGGCTGGGCACCGGCAAGGAGGCCATCGGCAACCTCCCCGGCGACATGAACGCCTGGGACAAGCTCCAGCTGGGCTGGCTCAACTACGACACCGCCAAGGCCGGCATCAAGTCCTGGCACAAGCTGGGTGTCGCCGAGTACAACACCAAGCACCGGCAGGCGCTGGTGGTCAACCTGCCCGACAAGGCGGTCACCACCGAGGTCGTCGCCCCCGCGCAGGGCTCGACCCAGTGGTGGAGCGGCAGCGGCAACGACCTCAAGAACACGCTGACCCGTTCCGTGGACCTCACCGGCAAGTCCTCGGCGACGCTGAGCCTCGACGGCTACTACGACATCGAGGCCAACTACGACTACCTCTACACCGAGGTGTCGACCGACGGCGGCGCCAACTGGACCGCGCTGGACGGCACGGTGGACGGCCAGGCCATCCCGCGTGACGCCAGCAACACCCCGGCCCTGACCGGCACGGTCGACGGCTACAAGAAGCTGTCGTACTCCCTCGACGCGTACGCGGGCAAGAAGATCCAGCTCCGCTTCCGCTACCAGACGGACGGCGGTGTGGCCCTGAAGGGCTTCGCGGCCGACGAGATCACGCTGACCGCCGACGGTTCGGCGCTCTTCTCCGACAACGCCGAGAGCGCGGACGCCGCTTGGACCGCGAACGGCTTCTCCCGCATCGGCTCGTCCTTCACCAAGGACTACAAGCAGTACTACATCGCCGAGAACCGCGAGTACGTGTCGTACGACAAGACCCTCAGGGTCGGCCCGTACAACTTCGGCTTCTCGACGACCCGTCCGGACTGGGTGGAGCACTACCCGTACCAGAACGGTCTGTTGATCTGGAAGTGGGACACCTCCCAGGCGGACAACAACACCAAGGACCACGCCGGCACCGGCCTGATCCTGCCGATCGACTCGCACCCGGCCCCGCTGAAGTGGACCGACGGCACGCTGATGCGCAACCGCGTCCAGGCCTACGACTCGCCCTTCGGCCTGGAGCGCACCGACGGCATCACCCTGCACAAGGCGGACGTCGCCACGAAGATCAAGTCCTCGAAGGGTGTGCCGGTCTTCAACGACCACACCAGCACCTACTACGACGCCTCGAACCCGGCGGCCGGGGTCAAGATCACTGACACCAACACCAAGATCAAGATCCTCAAGCAGGGCAAGGACGGCTCGACGATCGAGCTGGAAGTCGGACCCGCGGTGAAGTAGTCCGCGTTTTCGCAGGTCAGAAGCGTATCGGCGGTAGCCCCTTGGCGGGCTGCCGCCGATCGTGTTTAGGTGCGTCCTGTGGCTCTCTTATTGACACCGACCGACACGGGGGTATGACCGCATGGCCGCAGGAGGTTTCTGCAAGTTGCCGAACGGCACGGTGGTGGTGGCGCTGAACCTGCCCCGCCCCCCGGCCGGCGGCCCCGGCAGCGTGCGGGTGCTCGTACACGCCCAGAACCGCGCCCGCGCCCTGACCAGGCTGCGCAATCTCGGCATGCGCGCGGTCTATCTGCGGGGCAACGCGGCCCCGCCGACCCCGGACGAGATCACCGCCGTGCTGCACCACCCCGACGGCCTGATATGGCGTACGGCCCCCGACAACGGTGTCACCTCGCCCGAACTCGTCACGGAGCTGTGGCGCCCGATCCGGGCCCTGCTGAGGCAGCCGACGGCCCAGGCGTGAGAGGGAGCGGGGGAGCGGGAGAGCGGGCCGGGTCAGGCGGAGACGACCGGTTTGCCGGTCAGCTCCACCCCCGCCTCGCGCAGCTCCTCCAGCGCCCGCTCGGTGGTCTCCGCGGCCACCCCGGCGGTCAGGTCGAGCAGCACGTGCGTGCGGAAGCCCGCGCGGGCGGCGTCCAGCGCGGTGGCCCGCACGCAGTGGTCGGTGGCGATGCCGACCACGTCCACCTCGTCGATCTGCCGGGCCCGCAGCCAGTCCGCGAGGCCGACGCCGTTCTCGTCCGCCCCCTCGAAGCCGCTGTACGCCGCCGCGTACGCCCCCTTGTCGAAGACGGCGTCGATCGCGCCCGAGGCCACGGCGGGGGCGAAGTTCGGGTGGAAGCCCACGCCCTCGGTGCCGGCGACGCAGTGCGCGGGCCAGGAGTGGACGAAGTCCGGGTTGTCGGCGAAGTGGCCGCCGGGCGCGATGTGGTGGTCGCGGGTGGCCACCACGTGCCGGTATCCGGCGGGGGCCTGCCCGATCAGCTCCGTGATGGCGGCGGCCACGTCGGCACCACCGGCCACCGCGAGGCTGCCCCCCTCGCAGAAGTCGTTCTGCACGTCTACGACGATCAAGGCGCGGCGCATGGTCGGTGTCCTTCGGCTATGGGATCTCGAGTGGTGAAGGGGCGCGGGCCCGGCGGGGAACCTCCGAGCCTAGAGACTTCACACCGGGCGCGGGAGGGGGCACGCACCGCGCGCGGGCGCGGCGCGCTCCGGCGACGAGCCCCGGGGCCCGCCCGGCCGATTCCCGCCCGTTTCACGGCGCCCGGCCCCCTCCCCCTGTACTCGACCGCCCTCGCGGTGACGACACGAGCTAGCTACCCGAGCCCACGTGGACGTACTCCGTCGGAATGACCGGTTCGCCGCGGGAGAGCTGGGTCGCCGACAGGGGCAGGTTGCCGCGGGCGGCGGCGTGCCGGTCACGGGCGGCGTCCAGCGGCTCGCGGGCGACGATCTCGCCGCCCTTGACCAGCTCGACGAGGAGCTGCCGGTCGGCGAGCTCCTTGGGGACCGGGCCCGTACCGACGACCTCGGCCTCCGCCACCCCGTACGCGTCCAGCCGCCGCGCGGCCCACTTGCGGCCGCCGATGGAGGTCTTGCCGCCCCTGGCCTTCTTCGCCACCGCCGTCAGCGGCGCCCTCGGCTCGTCGGACTCGGCACGCGCGACGAGCTTGTAGACCATGGCGGACGTCGGGTGCCCGGAGCCGGTCACCAGCTGGGTGCCGACGCCGTACGCGTCCACCGGCGCCGCCGCCAGCGAGGCGATGGCGTACTCGTCCAGGTCCGAGGTCACGATGATCTTCGTGTCCCGCGCACCCAGCTCGTCCAGCTGCTGCCGCACCCGGTGGGCGACCAGGAGCAGGTCACCGGAGTCGATGCGCACGGCGCCCAGCTCGGGCCCGGCGACCTCGACGGCCAGCCGGACCGCCTCGGCGACGTCGTAGGTGTCGACCAGCAGGGTGGTTCCCCGGCCCAGCGAGTCGACCTGGGCCTGGAAGGCGTCCCGCTCGCTGTCGTGCAGCAGGGTGAAGGCGTGGGCGGAGGTGCCGACGGTCGGGATGTTGTAGCGGAAGCCGGCGGCGAGGTCGGAGGTGGAGGCGAAGCCGCCGATGTAGGCGGCGCGGGACGCGGCAACGGCGGACAGTTCGTGGGTGCGGCGGGCGCCCATCTCGATCAGCGGCCGGCCGCCGGCCGCCGAGTGCATCCGGGAGGCCGCGGCCGCGATCGCCGAGTCGTGGTTGAGGATCGACAGGATCACCGTCTCCAGGAGCACGCACTCGGCGAAGGAGCCCTCGACCCGCATCAGAGGCGAGCCCGGGAAGTACATCTCGCCCTCCGGGTAGCCCCAGATGTCACCCGAGAAGCGGTAGCCGGCCAGCCACTTGAGTGTTTCCTCGTCGACGATCTGCCGCTCGCGCAGGAAGCCGAGGACGCCGTTGTCGAAGCGGAAGTTCTCCACAGCGTCCAGCACCCGGCCGACGCCCGCCAGGACGCCGTAGCGGCGCCCGTCCGGCAGCCGCCGGGTGAAGACCTCGAAGACGCTGCGCCGTTCGGCTGTACCCGCATTCAGGGCGGCCTGCAGCATCGTCAACTCGTACTGGTCAGTGAAGAGCGCCGTCGAGGGAACGTCCACCGGCAGCCCAAGGTCCGCTGTGTTCATGGCAGTCGATGGTACTCCTATCTCGTCAGTGTGACGATTTCTGGCGTGCGTGGCAGCATGGCAGATGTGACGTCACCCGCTCCCGTAGAGATCGAACGCACCGAGTCGGCGGAGGAGGTCTTCGCCGTCCCCGAGCCCGACGTCCCCTGGGTGACGATCGTCCACAACGATCCGGTCAACCTCATGAGCTACGTGACGTACGTCTTCCAGACGTACTTCGGGTACACCAAGGACAAGGCCACCAAGCTCATGCTCGACGTCCACCACAAGGGCCGGGCGGTCGTCTCCAGCGGCAGCCGCGAGGAGATGGAACGCGACGTGCAGGCGATGCACGGTTACGGTCTGTGGGCCACCCTTCAGCAGGACCGGAAGTAACCGGAAATAGACCGGAGTGAACGACCCACCGATGCCCGGAACCTTCGAACCGCTCCCCGGCGGCGGCGCGGCCGTCGCGCTCGACTACGTCGAGATCTCCATCATCCGGTCGCTGGCCGTCCAGCTCCTGGAACTCATCGGCCCCGGCCCCGCCGAGGACGCCCCCGCCGACCCGCTCGCCGAGCTGTTCGCCGAGGGCCCGAGCGAGCCGCCCGCCGACCCGGTGCTGCGGCGCCTCTTCCCGGACGCCTACTGCGACCCGGAGCAGGCCCCCGCCTCGCCGGGGGACGCCGAGGAGCAGCGCGCGCACTCCGCCGAGTTCCGCCGCTTCACCGAGAACGACCTGCGGGCGGGCAAGCGGGAGAGCGCGCTGTCGGTGATCCGCTCGCTGGACGCGCTGGGGGCCGCCGGCGAGGACGAGGCGGTGCTCAGTCTGAGCCCCGAGGAGTCCCGGCAGTGGCTGGGCGCCCTCAATGACCTCCGCCTGGCGATAGGCGCCCGGCTGGAGATCGCCGACGAGGACGACACCGACGTGCTCTACCGGCTCTCGGACGAGGACCCGCGCAAGCCGATGGTGATGGCGTACCTCTGGCTGGGCGGGCTTCAGGAGACGCTTGTCTCGACCCTGATGCCCTGATTCGGTCCGATTTCCTGTTCGCTCAGCGGACGCTCAAATCCGGATAACGATCGCGTTACCGTTGCGGCCTGTTTTGCCGCGCCTGGGGGTTCTTTGTCCCATTTTCCCTGTGGCGTGCACGACATTCCGCAAGGGCGATCAATATTGCGGCCGTGATAAATCTTCACGACCGCCCGGCGAACACCACCCATGTTCGGCCGGGTGCGCCACCGAGCCGGCAACCGCCGGCCAGGCACGAGCGGGCTCGCGAAAACCCGCTCACTCCAGTCATCCGGGGGGATCGAAACCCGATCCGAGGCCGACCAGCGGCCCGGGTCGGCATGGAGAAAGGCGCACCACAGATGACCTCTTCGCAGGTCAACGAGGCCACCGAGGCCCCGGAAGAGGGCTACGAGCGCGGGCTCGGCAGTCGGCAGGTCCAGATGATCGCCATCGGCGGCGCCATCGGCGTCGGCCTGTTCCTGGGCGCCGGGGCGAACATCGCCAAGGCCGGTCCCAGCCTGATCCTCATGTACGCCCTCGCAGGCGTGATCATCTTCTTCATCATGCGGGCGCTCGGCGAGCTCCTGCTCTACCGTCCGGTCTCGGGCTCCTTCGCGGAGTACTCCCGCGAGTTCCTCGGCCCGTTCTTCGGCTACTTCACCGGCTGGACGTACTGGCTGATGTGGGTCGTCACCGGCATGGCCGAGCTGACGGCCGCCGCGATCTACGTCAACTACTGGTTCCCGGCCGTCCCCCGGTGGGTGACGGCGCTGGTGTTCCTCGTCGTGCTCTTCGTGGCCAACCTGATCTCGGTCAAGCTCTTCGGTGAGATCGAGTTCTGGTTCTCGATGGTCAAGGTCACCGCGCTGGTCGGCATGATCGTGATCGGCCTCGGTGTGCTCACCTTCGGCTTCAGCGCCGCCGGAGACACCGCCTCCGTCGCCAACCTCTGGCAGTTCGACGGCTTCTTCCCCAAGGGCGTCGGCTCCTCCCTGATGACCCTCCAGGGCGTCATGTTCGCCTATCTCGCCGTCGAGCTGGTCGGCGTCACGGCCGGGGAGTCGGAGGACCCGGAGAAGACCCTCCCGAAGGCGATCAACACGCTGCCCTGGCGCATCGCGCTGTTCTACGTCGGCGCCCTCACCGTCATCCTGTGCGTGGTGAAGTGGACCCAGTTCGCGGCGGGCGTCAGCCCCTTCGTGAAGGCGTTCGCGATGATCGGCATCCCGGCCGGCGCCGGCATCGTCAACTTCGTGGTGCTCACCGCCGCCCTGTCGTCCTGCAACTCCGGCATGTACTCCACGGGCCGCATGCTGCGCACCCTCGCGGACAACGGCGAGGCCCCCCGCGCCTTCAGCAGGCTCTCCGCCTCCAAGACCCCCGCGCTCGGCATCACCGTCTCGGTCGCCTTCATGGGCATCGGCGTGATCCTCAACTACATCGTCCCGGAGAAGGCCTTCGGCTACGTCACCTCGGTGGCGACCGCGGCCGGCATCTGGACCTGGCTGATGATCCTGATCAGCCACGTCCTCTACCGCCGTGCGGTGGGCGCGGGCCGGCTGCCCGCCTCCTCCTTCCCGGCGCCGGGCGGCGCGGTCTGCTCGTACATCGCCATCGCCTTCCTGCTCTTCGTCACCGGTCTGATCGCCTACGATGCCGACTCGCGCGTCTGCCTGTACGTGATGGCCGGCTGGGCGGCCGCCCTCGGCGTCGGCTGGCTGGCGCTGAAGGCCCGCAACCCGGAGGTCGCCGACCGCCGCGAGCCGGAGCTGGAGAAGGTGGGCTGACCTTCACCTCCGACCTTCACCGCGGACGTCCGGCCGCAGCGGGTTCTCGTGGCACCCGCTCCGGCTGCCGCTCAGGGCGTCCGGCATACGGGCCGCTCCGTACCACACCTCGGTACGGAGCGGCCCACTGCTTATATTGGCCACCATGCTGACCATCACCCAGGCCCTCGTCGACCAGATCGTCGCGCACGCGCGCAAGGACCACCCCGACGAGGCGTGCGGCGTCATAGCGGGCCCGGCGGGTTCGGACCGCCCCGAGCGCTTCATCCCGATGCTGAACGCGGCCATGTCGCCCACGTTCTACGAGTTCGACTCCGGCGACCTCCTCAAGCTCTACCGCGAGATGGACGACCGCGACGAGGAGCCGGTGGTGATCTACCACTCCCACACGGCGACCGAGGCCTACCCGTCCCGCACCGACATCTCCTACGCGAACGAGCCCGGCGCCCACTACGTCCTGGTGTCCACCGCCGACACCGACGGCCTCGGCGACTTCCAGTTCCGCTCCTACCGCATCGTGGAGGGAGAGGTCACGGAGGAGGAGGTCAAGGTCGTGGAGAGCTACTGATCTCGCAGTTCGATCAGAATTCATCCAGCATGCGAGATCACACTCCGGGACCCCGACCGGGAATCGATACGATGAGCCCATGGTTCTGAACGACGTGAGCGAGAAGGCGCCGAGTTTGCTGCTCGTGGCGCGGCTGCACGTCGACCTGTGCAGGCTGAACAGCGCCATCTGTTGACGCTGCCCTGCCGCCGTACGGCCTGAGCCGCGGCACCCCGAGCACGACCCGCACTCCGCGCCGCCGCGCGCCCACAGACCAGACACTTTCCGACAGGAGCCCGCAACCATGGCCATCGAGGTCCGCATCCCCACCATCCTCCGCACCTACACCGACGGTCAGAAGGCGGTGGAGGGCAGTGGTGAGACCCTCGCCGAGCTGTTCGCCGACCTCGAGACCCGGCACTCGGGCATCCAGGCCCGCATCGTGGACAACGGCCAGCTGCGCCGCTTCGTCAACGTCTACCTGAACGACGAGGACGTCCGCTTCCTCGACAACATCAACACCAAGCTGTCCGACGGCGACAACGTGACGATCCTGCCCGCCGTCGCCGGCGGCATGGCCTGATCGGCCGCTGATCAGCGATGCGCTACGACTCCCCGCTGGCCGCGGTGGGCAACACCCCTCTGGTGCGCCTGCCGCGGCTCTCGCCGTCCCCCGAGGTCCGTATCTGGGCCAAGCTCGAGGACCGCAACCCGACCGGCTCGGTCAAGGACCGTCCCGCGCTGCACATGATCGAGCAGGCGGAGAAGGACGGCCGGCTGACCCCCGGCTGCACGATCCTGGAGCCGACCTCCGGCAACACCGGCATCTCCCTCGCCATGGCCGCCAAGCTCAAGGGCTACCGGATGGTGTGCGTGATGCCGGAGAACACCTCGCATGAGCGCCGGGACCTGCTCGGCATGTGGGGCGCGGAGATCATCTCCTCCCCGGCGGCCGGCGGCTCCAACACCGCCGTGCGCGTCGCCAAGGAGCTGTCCGCCGAGCACCCGGACTGGGTGATGCTCTACCAGTACGGCAACCCGGACAACGCGGGCGCCCACTACGCCACGACCGGCCCGGAGATCCTCGCCGACCTGCCCTCGATCACCCACTTCGTCGCGGGCCTGGGCACCACCGGCACCCTGATGGGCGTCGGCCGCTTCCTGCGCGAGCACAAGCCGGACGTGAGGATCGTCGCCGCCGAGCCGCGCTACGACGACCTGGTGTACGGCCTGCGCAACCTCGACGAGGGCTTCGTACCGGAGCTGTACGACGCCTCCGTCCTCACCACCCGCTTCTCCGTCGGCTCGGCCGACGCGGTCACCCGCACCCGTGAACTCCTCCAGCAGGAGGGCATCTTCGCGGGCGTCTCCACCGGCGCCGCCCTGCACGCGGCGATCGGCGTCGGCAACAAGGCGATCAAGGGGGGGGAGTCCGCCGACATCGTCTTCATCGTGGCCGACGGCGGCTGGAAGTACCTCTCGACCGGCGTCTACACGGCGGCCACCACCGAGGAGGCCATCGAGACGCTCCAGGGCCAGCTCTGGGCATAGGGCTCATCATCGAAGCGCCATCCCCCTCCTATGAGGGGGCTAAGCGCTGTCCACAGGACGGCAAAGAACCCCGTGCGGGTCTGCCGTCGCCCGGCCGCGGGGGCTACGTTCTGCCCGCACCCTGTCATGTCTTGCTCGGCTCGGCACGCGGGGTGTTCCCCTCCCCAGAAATGTCATGCTCATGACTGCGCGGTTTCGCCGCCGCTACGCGCGTCACGGGCCTGCCCATCCAGTTCGACCCCACCGATGGAGGCAGAACCCCATGCGTGAGTCACGCCCGAGCAGGCGGAGACGGAGCCTGCGCAGACTCCTCGCCGTCGCCATGCCCGCCCTCGCCCTCACCGTCGCCGGACTCGTCGCGGCACCCACGGCCGGGGCCCAGGCCGCCCCCGCCGCCGCGCACACCTCCCGCACCGCCCAGAACGCCAAGGCCCTGACCGCCCCCGAGCGGCAGACCTTCCACTCCACCGGCAAGGCCGGCCAGAAGGTGCCCACCACGCACCTGTGCGCCACCGCGAAGCCCGGTCACGCCGCCTGCTTCGCCCAGCGCCGCACCGACATCAGGCAGCGGCTCGCCGCCGCGGTCGCCGCCGCGCCCTCCGGCCTCAGCCCGGCCAACCTGCACAGCGCGTACGCCCTGCCCTCGACCGGCGGCTCCGGCCTGACCGTCGCCGTCGTCGACGCCTACAACGACCCCAACGCGGCCTCCGACCTGGCCACTTACCGCTCGACGTACGGCCTGTCGGCGTGCACCGTCGCCAACGGCTGCTTCAAGCAGGTCAGCCAGACCGGCTCCACCACCTCCCTGCCGTCCAACGACAGCGGCTGGGCGGGCGAGGAGGCGCTGGACATCGACATGGTCAGCGCGGTCTGCCCCAACTGCAACATCATCCTCGTCGAGGCCAACTCCGCGACCGACTCCGACCTCGGCACCGCCGAGAACGAGGCCGTCGCGCTCGGCGCCAAGTTCGTCTCCAACAGCTGGGGCGGCTCCGAGTCCTCCTCCCAGACCAGCGAGGACACCTCCTACTTCAAGCACCCCGGCGTCGCCATCACCGTCTCCTCGGGCGACGAGGGCTACGGCGCCGAATACCCGGCGACCTCCCAGTACGTCACCGCCGTCGGCGGCACCGCACTGTCCACGTCCTCCAACTCCCGCGGCTGGACCGAGTCGGTGTGGAAGACGTCCAGCTCCGAGGGCACCGGCTCCGGCTGCTCCTCGTACGACGCGAAGCCGAGCTGGCAGACCGACACCGGCTGCTCCAAGCGCATGGAGGCCGACGTCTCCGCCGTCGCCGACCCGGCCACCGGCGTCGCGGTCTACGACACCTACGGCGGCTCCGGCTGGGCGGTCTACGGCGGCACCAGCGCCTCGGCGCCCATCATCGCGGGCGTGTACGCCCTCGCCGGCACCCCGGGCCCCGGCGACTACCCGGCGAAGTACCCCTACAGCCACACCGGCAACCTGTACGACGTCACCAGCGGCAACAACGGCAGCTGCTCGACCTCGTACTTCTGCACCGCGGCCACCGGATACGACGGCCCGACCGGCTGGGGCACCCCCGACGGCACCGCCGCCTTCACCTCCGGCACCAGCACCGGCAACACGGTGACCGTCACCAACCCCGGCAGCCAGTCGACCACCACCGGCGGCTCGGCCAGCCTCCAGATCAAAGCCAGCGACAGCGCGGGCGCCACCCTCACCTACAGCGCGAGCGGCCTGCCGACCGGCCTGTCGATCAACAGCTCCACCGGCCTGATCTCCGGTACGGCGTCCACCGCGGGCACCTACGGCGTCACCGTCACCGCGACCGACTCCACCGGCGCCTCCGGCTCGGCCTCCTTCACCTGGACGGTGAGCGCCGGCGGAGGCGGCGGCACCTGCACCTCGGCGCAGCTGCTCGGCAACCCCGGCTTCGAGTCCGGCAACACCACCTGGACCGCCTCCAGCGGTGTCATCACCAACGACAGCGGTGAGACGGCCCACGGCGGCTCGTACTACGCCTGGCTCGACGGCTACGGCTCCACGCACACCGACACGCTGTCCCAGTCGGTGACCATCCCCTCCGGCTGCAAGGCCACCTTCACCTTCTACCTGCACGTCGACACGGCGGAGACCAGCACCAGCACCGCCTACGACAAGCTCACGGTGACCGCAGGTTCGACCACCCTGGCCACCTACTCCAACCTCAACCAGGCTTCCGGCTACACCCAGAAGTCATTCGACCTGTCCTCGTACGCCGGGTCCACGGTCACGCTGAAGTTCAGCGGGGCCGAGGACTCCTCGCTCCAGACCAGCTTCGTCCTGGACGACACGGCCATGACGACCAGCTGACGCACCGCCGCTGCGAGGAGGGCCCCGGCCACGACGGCCGGGGTCCTCCGTGGATCCGGATGCGCGTCCGGTACGTCACATCCGTACCAGGACCGGTCACCGCGGAAAGGGCGGACCCCCATGCGCCGTCACCCGATGCCCCGTACGACGCTCCACCGCACCTTCGCCGTCGCCGCCACCGCGGCGGCGCTGCTCCTCGCCGGCTGCGGCTCGCAGGACGGGGGAGGGGAGGCCGGCAGCGGCTCGGTGTCACCTTCGCAGTCGCAGTCACCCTCGCAGTCGCAGTCCCCGGCCCCGAGCGACTCGGCGTCCCAGAGCACGTCACCGTCGGCCTCGCCGTCCTCGCCCCCGACCGGGCCGGGGTCCGCCGGGTCCTGCACCCCCCGCACCCAGCTCGACGCCACCGACAACGGCCGTACCGTCTGCCTCGCCAAGGGCCAGGTGCTCCGGCTCACCCTGGACGGCACCAAGGACCGGCCCTGGAAACCGGTCACCGAAGAGGGCGGCGCGCTGAAGGCCACCAACCCGGGGTTCGTGATCCAGCCGGGCGACGCGGTCGCCGCGTTCGAGGCCGTCGCACCCGGCACGGCCCGCCTGACCTCGTCCCGCCCGCTGTGCGCGAGCCGCCCCGGCCAGATGTCCTGCAAGGGCATCCAGGACTGGACGGTGACCGTGGAGGTCCGCTGACACGCGGCCTCCGGGGCGGCGCGCTCAGCCCGCCAAGTGCCGTACCTGGTCCCACAGGACCGGGTCCACCACGCCCACCCGGCGCCGGAAGTCCCACACCGCCACGTGCCTGAGCTCGTCCGTCTCCAGGAAGCTCGGCCGCCCGTGCGCGTCCCCGACGGAACCCGGCGGCAGCGGGATCACCCCGGCGCGCTCGTCGTGGTACTTGCTGGTGATCTTCGCGACGGTCGCCCGGTTGCCGCGCACCGCCAGCACCAGGCAGGGCCGATCCTTGCCACCCGGACCGTCCTCGTAGGGGACGTTGGCCCACCAGATGTCCCCGGGGTGCGGACGGGCCGCCGCCTGGCCGTGGAAGCCCTCGGGGTGGCCCGGCGGGCGGGTCCTGCGCCGCGGCGGCCGGCGGCCCCGCCCCCAGCCGTCGACTAGCGTGGCTACCAGCGCGAGCAATACCACTGCCGCGAGCGCGAGCCACCAGGACGTGTCCATACGGATGACGTTACCGGCGCGCGATTATCAATGCGCGCCCTCTCGTAAGCCTTTTGCGCCCAGGGTCCAGCCGAACCGGTGACAGCACAGGTGAGTTCGCCCACAACGGCCCCTGGCGGAGGAGCGACCGGCGCTTTTGCGCCTTACGCTCGACGGACCGCACGACCCCTGTCAGCCCCCAATTTCGCCCCTTATCCCGGTTATCCCGGTTGTCCCGCCAGCGGAGGTTTCTGCTTCATGAAGCTCACCGTCGTCGGCTGCTCGGGGTCGTTCCCGTCCGCGGAATCGGCCTGCTCGAGCTACCTCGTCGAGGCCGACGGCTTCCGGCTGCTTCTCGACATGGGCAACGGCGCCCTGGGCGAGTTGCAGCGCCACTGCGGTCTCTACGACCTCGACGCGATCTTCCTCAGCCATCTGCACGCCGACCACTGCATCGACATGCTCGGGTACTTCGTGGCGCGCTACTACCGCCACGACGGCGGCCGCTGCGACCCGATCCCGGTCTACGGCCCCGAGGGCACCGAGCACCGCCTGACCACGGCCTACGCGGACACCCCCACCGCCTCCTCCATGAGCGAGGTCTTCGACTTCCACACGGTGAAGCCGTCCACGTTCGAGATCGGCCCGTTCACCGTGCACACCGAGAGGGTCCGCCACCCCGTGGAGGCGTACGCCATCCGCATCGAGCACGGCGGGAAGTCGCTGACGTACTCCGGCGACACCGGCGTCACCGAGGCGCTCGACACGCTGGCCCGGGACGCCGACCTGTTCCTGTGCGAGGCCGCGTTCACGCACGGCAAGGAGAGCATCCCCGACCTCCACCTCAACGGCCGCGAGGCCGGCGAGACAGCCGCCCGCGCCGGCGCCCGCCGCCTGATCCTCACCCACATCCCCCCGTGGACCGACCCCCGGGCCAACCTGACCGACGCCCGTGAGGTCTTCGACGGGCCGGTCGAGCTGGCGGTGCCGAGGAAGTCGTACGAGATCTGACTCCCGCGTACGTGAAGGCCCCGGAACCTCCGCGGTTCCGGGGCCTCCGTCACGCCGGGGCGGGACTCACGCCTTGGTGAGGTCCTCGACCTCCTCCTCGGGCTCCCGGCCCGGGGTGGGGAGGTTCCACTTGGTGATGGCGAAGCGGAAGACCGAGTAGTAGATCGCCGCGAACACCAGGCCGATGGGGATGATCAACCAGGGCTTGGTGGCGAGGTTCCAGTTGAGCGCGTAGTCGATGAAGCCCGCGGAGAAGGTGAAGCCCGCGTGCACGCCGAGCGCCCAGGTGATCGCCATGGACAGGGCGGTGAGCACCGCGTGGATCGCGTACAGCACCGGGGCGATGAACATGAACGAGAACTCGATCGGCTCGGTCACACCGGTCACGAAGGAGGTCAGCGCGAGCGAGATCATCATGCCCAGCACGGCCTTGCGGCGCTCGGGGCGGGCGCAGTGCGCGATGGCGATCGCGGCGGCCGGGAGGCCGAACATCATGATGGGGAAGAAGCCCGACATGAACTGTCCGGCGGTCGCGTCACCGGCGAAGAAGCGGGTGAGGTCGCCGTGCACGACCGTGCCGGCGGAGTCCTTGAAGTCGCCGATCTGGAACCAGGCGACGGAGTTCACGAACTGGTGCATGCCGATCGGGATCAGCCCGCGGTTGATCAGACCGAACAGACCGGCACCGGCGGCGCCGAGACCGGTGATCTGCTCGCCGACGTTCGAGATGCCCTCGCCGATCGGCTTCCAGACCAGCCCGAAGAAGACGCCCATGGCGGTGCCGACGAAGGCCATGATGATCGGGACCAGACGGCGGCCGTTGAAGAAGCCGAGCCAGTCCACCAGCTTCTTGCGGTGGTAGCGCTGCCACAGCACGGCGGACAGCAGACCCATCAGGATGCCACCGAGGACCCCGGGGTTGTTGTAGGTCGCGGCTATGTCCGCGCCCTTCTGGATCTTCGCCTCGGTGACCGGGAACGCCTTCAGGACGTTGCTGTAGACCAGGAAGCCGACCAGGGCGGCCAGCGCGGTGGAGCCGTCCGCCTTCTTGGCGAAGCCGATCGCGACACCGATGCAGAACAGCAGCGGCAGGTTGTCGAAGATCGCGCCACCGGCCGTGGCGAACACCGCAGTGACCTTGTCGGGCAGATTGAGCTTGTCGTGCACGTCCTGCTGGCCCAGCCGAAGCAGGATGCCCGCGGCCGGGAGCACGGCGATCGGGAGCTGAAGGCTGCGGCCGACCTTCTGCAGGCCCTGGAACAGGCCGGATCCCCGCTTCTTCGTGGGGACCGCCGCTGGCGCGGTGGCGGTGCTCATACTTCCTCCATTGGGCATGGCGCCGCCCCGGAGCGTGGGGAGGGAGGACGGCGGCGTCTCTGGTCTACACCACCCAGTGGTGTAGACCATGTTGTAGCAGATGAAGGCGGCATAAGGAACCCGCCATTCCCAATCAGGGACGCCCGCCGCCTGCCGGGCTTGGCGGCCGTCGGTCAGCTGGTGTAGACCAGTCGATACGGTTCGGTTCCACTGTCGCGATCGCCATCATTCGGTATGTCCGACATGAAAGCGAGCGAAATCGGACCAACTGTGATTACCGCGACACAGCGGTTCGGACCAGGGAATTCAGGGAGACGGACATGGCCAGCAAGGCTGAGAAGATCGTCGCCGGGCTCGGCGGCATCGACAACATCGAGGAGATCGAGGGCTGCATCACCCGGCTGCGCACCGAGGTCGCCGACCCCTCGCTGGTCGACGAGTCCGCCCTGAAGGCCGCCGGCGCCCACGGCGTCGTCAAGATGGGCACCGCCATCCAGGTCGTCATCGGCACCGACGCCGACCCGATCGCGGCGGAGATCGAAGACATGATGTGAGCCCTCCCCCCGGCTCACCCGGACGGGGCTCCTCCCACCGCGGGAGGAGCCCCGTCCCCATCTGCGACTAGGCTCATCGCCATGTCTCGAATCGACGGCCGCACCCCCGCACAGCTCCGCCCGGTCACCATCGAACGCGGCTGGAGCAAGCACGCCGAGGGCTCCGTCCTCGTCTCCTTCGGCGACACCAAGGTCTTCTGCACGGCCTCCGTCACCGAAGGCGTCCCCCGCTGGCGCAAGGGCAGCGGCGAGGGCTGGGTCACCGCGGAGTACGCCATGCTGCCCCGCTCCACCAACACCCGCGGCGACCGCGAGTCCGTCAAGGGCCGCATCGGCGGCCGGACCCACGAGATCAGCCGCCTCATCGGCCGCTCCCTGCGCGCCGTCATCGACTACAAGGCGCTCGGCGAGAACACCATCGTCCTCGACTGCGACGTCCTCCAGGCCGACGGCGGCACCCGCACCGCCGCCATCACCGGCGCGTACGTCGCCCTCGCCGACGCCGTCGCCTGGGCCCAGGGCAAGAAGCTCATCAAGGCCGGCCGCCAGCCGCTGACCGGCACGGTGTCGGCGGTCTCGGTGGGCATCGTCGGCGGGGTGCCGTTGCTGGACCTCCGCTACGAGGAGGACGTCAAGGCCGAGACCGACATGAACGTCGTCTGCACCGGCGACGGCCGCTTCGTCGAGGTCCAGGGCACCGCCGAGGCCGAACCCTTCGCCCGCGACGAACTCAACGCCCTGCTCGACCTCGCCGTCGCCGGCTGCACCGAGCTGGCCGACCTCCAGCGCAAGGCGCTCGAGACGGTCCTCGCGAAGTAGCCGGCCTCAGGCGGTTCTCAGGCAGCACTCGAGACGTCCCCTAGCCGGCGTCGGGAGCATCAGGCGGGGCGGTCGGCGCACGCAACCCGGCCCCCCGCCCCCGCGTCCCGACGGATACCAACGGGGGCCTCCCGCGGGGGCCCGACCAGGGGAGGGAACCCAGCCATGGCCGCACGCCGACTCCGACACAACGCGATCGCCTTCGCCGCGGCCACCGCCGCACTCACCGGTTGCCTCGCCAACAGCTGCTCCACCACCGTCGACAAGGCCCTGGACTGCATGCAGACCGCGCACTCCATCGCCGACGACGTCACCGACTTACAGTTCGCGGCCGCGCACGCGGTCGTCAATCCGAAGCGTGCCGACGCCTCGCTCGACTCCATCGACAAGGATCTCGACGAGATAGGGGGCAAGACGGACAACGCCGACGTCAACAAGGCGGTCGACGACCTGGACAAGGCCGTCGACAACGTCCGCACAGCGATCAAGGACGGCGACAAGACCCCCGACCTCAGCCCGGTCACCGACGCGACCGGCGAACTGACGAAGGTCTGCGCCCCCTGATACTGGGAGCATGACCCGCCTGATCCTCGCCACCCGCAACGCCGGAAAGATCACCGAACTCAGGGCGATCCTCGCCGACGCAGGCCTGCCCCACGAACTCGTCGGCGCGGACGCCTACCCCGACATCCCCGACGTCAAGGAAACCGGCGTCACCTTCGCCGAGAACGCCCTCCTCAAGGCCCACGCCCTCGCCCAGGCCACCGGCCTGCCCGCCGTCGCCGACGACTCCGGCCTCTGCGTGGACGTCCTCAACGGTGCCCCCGGCATCTTCTCGGCCCGCTGGGCAGGCCGCCACGGCGACGACAAGGCCAACCTCGACCTGCTCCTCGCCCAGCTCTCCGACATCGCCGACGAACACCGCGCCGCCCACTTCGCCTGCGCGGCGGCCCTGGCCCTCCCGGACGGACGGGAACAGGTCGTCGAGGGCCAACTCCGCGGCACCCTTCGCCACACCCCGACCGGCACCAACGGCTTCGGCTACGACCCGATCCTCCAGCCGGACGGCGACTCACGAACCTGCGCGGAACTCACGCCCGAGGAGAAGAACGCGATCAGCCACCGGGGGAAGGCGTTCCGGGCGTTGGTGCCGGTGGTGCGGGAACTGCTGGGCTGAGGGGTAGCGGAAGGGCCGTCCGGTCGGACGGCCCCTCTAGGTGTGTGCGGCCGGTGGGACTCGAACCCACACGGGTGTGAACCCACTGGGACCTAAACCCAGCATGACTGCCAAATTCCATCACGGCCGCTCAAAAACGGTCATCGCGCTCGACCGGCGGCGCTCAGTCTACGGGTTGGAAGGACTACCCGGCGAGAGGCACCGCTCCCTTCCGGCGGCACCACGTCTCCGTCACTCGATGTCGATCCCGTGGGTGCGCAGCATGCGGGCCGGCGTGGCGCGTGAGCGGCTGTCGTCCGGCACGCCCAGTGAACGGGCCACACCGCGGACGCTGTTGGCGGTGGCGGCCGCCGCCCGAACCGCTTATCGGGCAGTCACGCCCGGAATGGAAAACGACCCGCACCAGGTCCTCCAGATGCGGGTCGCCGAGCAGCAGAAACGTGCGGTGGAGGCCTCAGATCCCCAAGTCCTTGATGATCTTCGCCACGTGGCCCGTCGCGCGGACGTTGTACAGGGCCCGTTCGACCTTGCCCTCCTCGTCCACGACGATCGTGGAACGGATGACGCCGAGGTAGGTCTTGCCGTAGTTCTTCTTCTCGCCGTAGGCGCCGTAGGCCTCGATGGCGGTCTTGTCGGGGTCGCCGAGGAGGGTGACCTTGAGGGATTCCTTCTCGCGGAACTTCGCGAGCTTCTCGGGGGCGTCGGGGGAGATGCCGATGACGTCGTAGCCCGCGCTGGCCAGGAGGTCGAGGTTGTCGGTGAAGTCGCAGGCCTGCTTGGTGCAGCCTGGAGTGAGTGCCGCGGGGTAGAAGTAGACGATGACCTTGCGGCCCTTGTGGTCGGCCAGGGACACCTCGGTGCCGTCGGCGTCGGGCAGGGTGAAGGCGGGGGCCACGTCCCCGGGCTGGAGTCGCTCGCTCATCGATCTAGCGTAACCGGGGGTCCTGACGGTGCTGCCGGCCACGGAGCTGACAGACTGTCCAGCACAAAGCGCACTCAGCAGACTTCGGAGGCCGTACGGTGGCGGAGACGTCGGACACCAGAACACCGGCGCAGATCGAGGCGGACATCAAGCGCCGCCGCGAGGTGCTGTCCGAGACGCTGGACGAGATCGGGGTGCGGGTGCATCCCAAGACCATCGTCGGAGACGCCAAGGCCAAGGTGGTCTCGAACATCGACCACACCCTCGGGCTCGCCTACATCCAGGTCAACCGGGCCGTGAGCGAGGTGCGGGCCCAGTTCGTGGACGAGGAGGGAGCACCCCGGCTGGAGCGTGTCGTGCCCGTCGCGCTCGTGGCCGTCGGGCTCGTCGGGCTGCTCGCCCTGGGGACTCGCCGTCGTAAGGGCTGACCCGGCGGCGTCCGCGCGCGGCAAAGGCAGGTAGGTTCGAGAACGTGAGCGCCAACAGAAACGACCACAGCACCCATCACGACAAGCTGCCCATCCGGATGCTGCACGACCGGGTTCTGGTCCGGCAGGAGACCGGCGAGGGCGAGCGGCGTTCGGGCGGCGGCATCCTGATCCCCGCGACGGCGGCGGTCGGGCGCCGGCTGGCCTGGGCGGAGGTCGTCGCGGTCGGTCAGAACGTACGGACCGTGGAGCCGGGCGACCGTGTCCTGTACGACCCGGAGGACCGGGCCGAGGTCGAGGTGCGGGGCGTCGCGTACGTGCTCATGCGCGAGCGTGATCTGCACGCGGTGGCCGCGGACCGGTTCGAGGGGTCCGAGGACTCCACGGGGCTGTATCTGTAGCGGTACGCGGTACGCGGTACGCGGAACAACGGAAGGGCTGGTGACCGTCTCCGGTCACCAGCCCTTTCACGTGTTCGCGGTCACTGACGTCTGGCCGCCATCTGCGGAGCGAAGGCGCCCTCGGTGTCCCCCGTGCCTCCGGGGGCGCCGTCCGTCGGTGTGCCGCCGTCCCCCGTGCCCGCGGTCTCGCCGCCGTCTCCCGTGCCGGTGGTGGTGCCGCCGTCGGCCGTGCCCGCGGTGTCGCCGCCGTCTTCCGTGCCGGTGGTGGTGCCGCCGTCGGCCGTGCCCGCGGTGTTGCCGCCGTCGGTCGGGGTGCCGCCGTCGGTGGTGCCCGCGGTGGTGCCGCCGTCCGTCTGGCCGGCCGTCTGGCCCTCGGTGTCCGGGCTGCCGGTGGTCGGGGTGCCGCCGTCGGTGGTGCCGCCGGTGGCCGGCTGGGTGGGCGCCTTGGAACTGGGCGCCTGGACGTCCGCGCCCTGCTGGAGCTCCAGGTCGAAGTCGCTCGCCGTCTTACCCTTCAGCGCGGCCTGGGTGTACTGCGCCCAGATCTCGGTGGGCGCGCCGCCACCGTTGATGCGGGGCAGGCCGAGGGCGCCGTACAGCGGCTTGTGGGCGGCCGTCACCGGGTCCTGGCCCATGACGGACACGACCGTGGCGAGGTCGGGGGTGTAGCCCGCGAACCAGGCCGCCGTGTCCTCCTCCGCGGTGCCCGTCTTGCCGGCGGCGGGACGGCCGGCCTGCTGGGCGGCGGTCGCGGTGCCGGTCTGGACGACGCTCTGGAGGATGGAGGTCGTGGTGTCGGCGGCCTCGCGGCTGACGGCCTGCTTGGTCGTCTGCTCGGGCAGCCGCACCTCGTTCTTGTTGTCCTTGGTGATCTTCTCGATCATCGTGTACGTGCCGTGCTTGCCGTGGTTGGCGAGCGTGGCGTACGCCTCCGCCATGTCCAGGACGCTCGCGGTGGCCGTGCCGAGCGCGATGGACGGGTAGGGCTGGAGGTCCTTGGTGCCGGACGGGATGCCGAGGTCGACCGCGGTCTGCTTGACCTTGGCCGGGCCGACGTCGACGGCCATCTGCGCGTACACCGAGTTCACGGACAGGTCGGTCGCCTTGCGCACGGTGATCTCGCCGTACGACTTGGAGTCCTCGTTCTCCGGGGCGTAGGCGCCGCCGCTCCAGCCCTGCACGGTCCGTTGGTTGGTGCCGTCGTAGTACGTGTTCGGCGTGATGGTCTGGCCGGACTGCGTGGTCGAACCGTTCTGGACCGCCGAGGTGAACACGAACGGCTTGAAGGTGGAGCCGACCTGGTAGTCACCCCGGGTCGCGCCGTTGGTGTACTGCTTGACGAAGTCGATGCCGCCGTACATCGCGACGACCTTGCCGGTCTTGGGGTCGACGGAGGCGCCGCCCGCGCGGACGTAGTTGTCGACCTTGTTGTTCTTCTTGTCCAGCTTGGAGATCAGCTTGTCGTCGACGGCCTTCACGAAGGCGTTCTGCTTGCTCTTCTGGAGGGTCGTCGTGATCCGGTAGCCGCCGGCCTCGAGTTGGTCCTTGGTGAGGATCTTGTTCTGGGTGAGGTAGTCCTTGATCGCGTAGACGATGTAGCCGCGCTGCCCGGACAGACCGGTGGAGGTCGTCTGCTCCTTCGGCATCGGGAACTTCATGCCGGTCCGCTTCGACTGGCTCAGCCAGCCCTTCTTGACCATGCCGTCGAGAACGTAGTTCCAGCGGGCGACAGCCGCCGACTTGTTCTCGGGGTGGGCGACGACGTCGTACTCGCTGGGCGCGTTGACCAGCGCGGCGAGGTAGGCGGCGCGGGCCGGGTCGAGGCCGGCGGCGTCCTGGCCGTAGTAGGCCTGGGCGGCGGCCTGGATGCCGTAGGCGTTGCGGCCGAAGTAGCTGGTGTTGAGGTAGCCCTCGAGGATCTGGTCCTTGCTCTTGTTGCGGTCCAGCTTGATCGAGATGAAGAACTCCTTGGCCTTGCGCGTGACGGTCTGTTCCTGCGCGAGGTAGTAGTTCTTCACGTACTGCTGGGTGATCGTCGAGCCGGACTGCTTGCCCTTGCCGGTCGCGGTGTTCCAGGCGGCGCGGATCATTGCCTTCGGGTCGACGGCGGACTCGGTGTAGAAGTCGCGGTCCTCGGCGGCCAGGACGGCGTGCTGGGCGTCCTTGGAGATCTGGGCGAGGGTGACGTTCTCCCGGTTGATCTCGCCGTCGCGGGCCAGCTGGGAGCCGTCCGCGTAGAGGAAGACGTTGCTCTGCTTCATGGCGAGTGCGTTGGCCGGCGGGATCTTCACCATCGAGTAGCCGAGGAAGAACAGGCCGAAGAGCAGCAGTACGCCGATGACGAAGGTGCCGAGCACCATCCGCCAGGTCGGGATCAGCCGGCGCCAGCCGGTGCGCTTGGGGCGCTTGGGCTTCTTGCCCTTGCCGGTCCCGTCGCTCCCGCCGTCGGCCGCGCTGCCCGTGGGGGTGGCTGCGGCAGGGGCCGGGGCGGTCTGCCGGGGGATCCGGGTGGTCGCGGGGGCCTCGGACTCGTGCGCCGCCTGGGCCGCGGTGGTCGCCTGGGTCCTGCCGCCCGCCTTGGGCTGCCGGGACACCGGGGGCGCGGGGGGCGTCGGACTCGCCATGGCCGCGCGACCTGCCGAAGCCGCGGGGGTCGCTGGGCCTGCGGGGCCTGCGGGGGCTGCCGGCGTCGCCTGAGTCGCCTTGATACGGCGGAGGACCTGGGTCTTCTCGGCTGCCTCAGCTCCCTCAGCAGCCTTGGCCGCCGAACCCGCCGAACCCGCCGAACCCGCCGCGGCAGCGGGGGCCACCGGGCTGTTCGGGGCAGCCGGGGCCGCCGAACCCGCCGCGGCTGCGGGAGCCGGCGGAGTCGCGGGAGTCGCCTGGGTCGCCTTGATACGGCGGAGGACCTGGGTCTTCTCCGCAGCCTCGGGCTCCCCGGGCGCCTTGGCCGCTGCGCTCCCCTTGGCCGAGGGCGCCGACGGAGCCGGCGGAGCAGCAGGGGTCGCCGGAGTGGCCGTCCCCTTCGGGGCCGAGGGAGTCGCCTGGGTCGCCTTGATGCGCCGGAGGGTCTGGGTCCTCTCGGCCGCCCCGGGCTCCGCGGCTGCCTTCGCCGCCGGGGCATCGGTACCGCCCTTGCCCGTCCGGCCTTCCCCGGCGGCCGGGGCGTCGTTCTCGCCCTGGTCGCCGTTCTCACCGTTCCGGTCGGCCTTGTCGGTCCTATCGGCTTCGTCGCCCCTGTCCGCCGTCTCCTCCCGGCCCTCCGGCTCCCCAGGCCCTTCAGCCGCCATTGGCTCTCTCGGCGCCCCGCCCTTGTTCGGCTGCTGCGGCTGCGGCTCGTCACTCATGTCGTGCACGGACTCCTGTGTAACGTCGTGTCGCCGTACGCACTCGTACGCCTTCTGCACCCCCGAGTGAAGACTCTCGCACCAAGCGTTCCGTTCCCGGATTCCGGCGCGCGTCCGGCGGGAAAATGCGTGGCCGGCCGGACCGGCCGCGCAGTAGGCTCCTGCGCTTCGGTGTCAAAGGCTCCGGGAGGTAGATAGACGTGGGCGCGGGACGGTTGTACGCGGCCGTCGCGGCCGGGGGTTTCAGACGGTACGCGACGTATCGCGCGGCCACTGCGGCAGGGGTGTTCACCAACACGGCCTTCGGCCTGATCCTCGTCTACACGTACCTGGCCCTGTGGGACCAGCGGCCCCACCTCGGGGGCTATGACCAGGCGCAGGCGGTGACCTATGTGTGGCTCGGGCAGGCGCTGTTCGCCACGCTGGCGATCTCGGGCGGCGGCGTCGAGGACGAGCTCATGGAACGTATCCGTACGGGTGACGTGGCAATCGACCTGTACCGGCCCGCCGACCTGCAACTGTGGTGGCTGGCCGCCGATCTGGGCCGGGCGCTGTTCCAACTGCTGGGCCGGGGAGTGATCCCGTTCGTGTTCGGGGCGCTGTGCTATCCGGTGGCCCTGCCCGCCGACGTGACGACCTGGGCCGCCTTCCTGTGCACCGTGCTGCTCGCGGCGCTGGTCGGTTTCGGGATCCGGTTCCTGGTGGCGCTGAGCGCGTTCTGGCTGCTGGACGGGACCGGTATGACGCAGATGGCGTGGATCGTCGGCGTGTTCTGCTCGGGGATGACACTCCCGCTGAACGTCTTCCCGGGCGCGCTCGGCGAGATCGTACGGGCCCTGCCGTGGTCGTCGCTCCTCCAGGCACCCGCGGACGTACTGCTCGGCCACGCCGACCCGTGGCACACGTTCGCGTTCCAGGGGGCGTGGGCGGTGGCGCTGCTGGCGACGGGGCGACTGGTGCAGTCGGTGGCGACACGGCGGGTGGTGGTCCAGGGTGGCTGAGACCGGCCGGCTCGCCGAGGGTGTGCGCGCCTACCGGCTGATCGCCGGGATGTGGATCCGCTCCACGATGGCCTACCGGGCCTCCTTCATCATGACCACGATCGGGAGCTTCGCGGCGACCGGGCTGGACTTCGTGGCGATCCTGCTGATGTTCTCCCGGGTCGACGTGCTCGGCGGCTACTCGCTGCCCGAGGTGGCCTTCCTCTACGGCCTGTCCGGTGTGGCGTTCGGCCTGGCCGATCTGGCGATCGGCTCGATGGACCGGCTGGGCCGCCGGGTCCGCGACGGCACCCTGGACACACTGCTGGTGCGTCCCGCGCCGGTGCTGGCGCAGGTGGCCGCCGACCGTTTCGGCCTGCGCCGCCTGGGCCGGATCACGCAGAGCGTGCTGGTCCTCGGCTACGCCCTGAGCACGGTCGACATCGACTGGAGCGTGCCGAAGCTGCTGCTGATGCCGCTCATGATGCTCAGCGGCACCGGGATCTTCTGCGCGGTGTTCGTGGCCGGGGCGGCCTTCCAGTTCGTGGCGCAGGACGCCTCCGAGGTGCAGAACGCGTTCACCTACGGCGGCACCACCCTGCTCCAGTACCCGCCCACGGTGTTCGCGAAGGAGCTGGTGCGCGGGGTGACCTTCGTACTGCCGCTGGCCTTCGTCAACTGGCTGCCCGCGAGCTATGTGCTGGGGCGGCCCTATCCGCTCGGCCTGCCGGCGTGGACGGCGTTCACCTCGCCGCTGGTGGCGGTGGGCTGCTGCGCGCTGGCAGGGCTGGCGTGGCGGACGGGGCTTCGGTCGTATCGGAGTACAGGGAGTTAGCTCGCAATGGACCTCGCAATGGGCAACGACGTCGCAGTGGACAGTGACTTCATCGAACTCGACCGCGTCGAGAAGGTCTTCGACGTCCGCAGGAAGACCGGCTTCCTGAAACGGGAGCGCCGGCAGGTGCGGGCGGTCGACTCGATCTCCTTCCGTGTGGCGCGCGGTGAGATGGTGGGCTACATCGGCCCGAACGGTGCCGGGAAGTCGACGACGATCAAGATGCTGACGGGCATCCTGACCCCGAGCGGCGGCCGGCTGCGGGTCGCCGGCATCGACCCCTCCCGCGAGCGCTCCCGCCTGGCGCACCGCATAGGGGTGGTGTTCGGGCAGCGTACGACGCTGTGGTGGGACCTGCCGCTGATCGACTCCTACCGGCTGGTGCACCGCATGTACCGCGTCCCGGACCGGCGGTACAAGGAGAACCTGGAGCGCTGCGTGGAACTCCTGGAGCTGTCCGATCTGCTGGACGTGCCGGTCCGTCAGCTCTCCCTCGGCCAGCGGATGCGCGGCGACATCGCGGCGGCGCTGCTGCACGACCCCGAGGTGCTCTACCTCGACGAGCCGACCATCGGCCTGGACGTCATCTCCAAGGCCAAGGTGCGTGGCTTCCTGCGGGAGCTGAACGCCGAGCGCGGCACGACGGTCCTGCTGACCACGCACGACCTCCAGGACATCGAGCAGCTGTGCTCGCGGGTGATGGTCATCGACCACGGCCGTCTGATGTACGACGGTCCGCTCGCGGGCCTGCACGAGGTGGGGGAGAGCGAGCGGACCCTGGTGGTGGACCTGGAGCGGGAGCTGCCGCCGATCGAGGTGCCGGAGGCACGGGTGGTCAAGGTCGAAGGGCCCCGGCAGTGGCTGGCGTTTCCCGCCGCGCAGTCGGCGGCGCCGCTGGTGGCGCGGGTCGCGGCGGAGTATCCGCTGGTGGACCTGTCGGTGCGGGAGCCGGACATCGAGGCGGTGATCGCGACGATGTACGCCGAGCAGTCGGAGAAGTCGGCGCGGGGGGCGCGGGGCGGCAGCCGGGAGGAGCCGGTGTCATAGCCCTGCGCGCGGCGAACTCGTAGGCTGCTGTCATGACCGACGATGCCCCGGAACTCCGTGCCTCTGACGCCGATCGTGAACGAGTCACCGAGATCCTGCGGGACGCCCTGGCCGAAGGGCGGCTCGACATGGAGGAGTTCGAGGAGCGGCTGGACGCGACGTACAAGGCGCGCACCTACGGGGAGCTGACGCCGATCACCCGCGACCTGCCGGCGCCCGGTGCCGGTACGGGTACCGCGCCCGCCGTGTCCATGCGCAAGGAGCCTGCCCCGGACGGGAGTTGGGCGGGGCGGATCGTGGGCGGCGAGGGCTCGTCCGCGGGGGCCGTCGCCATCATGTCCGGCTTCCAGCGCAAGGGGCGCTGGACGGTGCCGAAGCGGTTCAACTGCTTCGCCTTCTGGGGCGGCGGGGAGATCGACCTGCGGGAGGCGGACTTCGCGGACCCCGAGGTGGAGATCAACTGCGTCGCGATCATGGGCGGGATGCAGATCGTGGTGCCGCCCGGCGTCGAGGTCGTCGTGCGCGGCTTCGGGATCATGGGCGGCTTCGACCACCGCGAGGACGGCGTCCCCGCGGAGCCGGGAGCTCCGCGGGTGATCGTGTCGGGCTTCGCCTTCTGGGGCGGCGTCGGCATCGAACGCAAGCGGACCCGGGCCGAGCGGGCCCGCCTCAAGGAGGAGCGGCGCCAGGAGAAGCTGGACCGCGGGGCGGAGCGGCACGAGTTGCACGAGGCCCGGCACGAGCTGCGTGAGCGTCGCCGCGAGGAGCGGGAGTCCCGCCGCGAGGAGCGGGAGCACCGCCGGCACGGGGAGCGCTGAGCCGCTCCCCGGCCACATGGTTCCGCGGGGCGGCGCCTACAGCTGCGCCTGCCCGGCGCCCTTCAGCTCGCGCAGGTCGAACACCTCGGCCATCTTCCGGAAGCCCTGGTCGCTCGGGTGCAGGTGGTCGCCCGAGTCGTAGTCGGAGCGCAGCCGGCGCGGGTTGTACGGGTCCCGCAGGGCCTTGTCGAAGTCGACCACGGCGTCGTAGACCCGGCCCGCGCGTATCTCGGCGTTGATCTGCTCGCGCACCGCCTCACGGGCCGGCGTGTAGCCGCGGTGGCCCCCGAACGGCATCAGGGTGGCGCCGACGACCCTCAGGCCGCGGGCGTGGGCCTGGCGGACCAGGGTGCGCAGACCGGCGGTGACCTTCGCGGGGTCGGCGAGCTTCGGGTTGCGCAGGATGTCGTTGACGCCGAGGTCTATGACGACGACCTTGACGTTCGTACGGGAGAGCACGTCACGGCCGAAGCGGCCGAGCCCGCTCTGGTTGTCGGCGGGCCGCCCGAGGCCGTCGGCGAGGACCTGGTTGCCGCTGATGCCCTGGTTGACGACGCTGTAGCGGGGCAGGTCGGCGCCGCTCTCGACGGCCGTGCGCAGCCGTTCGCCGAGCACGTCGGTCCAGCGGTGGTTGGCGCCCACGGTGGAGGTTATGCCGTCGGTTATGGAGTCGCCGAGCGCGACGACGGTGCCGTCGGACTCGTTGCTCAGCACGTCAAGGGCCGTCAGGTAACGCCAGTACGGCGTCTGTTCGGTGTAGGTGGCGGCCGTGGTGTCCTCGGTGTGGTCGCCCACCGCGATGTACGACACCTGCTGCGCGTGCGGGTGGTAGGTCACCGGGCCCGAGGGGGTGGGGGAGTAGGTGGTGACCAGGACGTCCGTGCCGAGGGGGATGGTGACGCGGACCGTGTCGCTCACCGTCTGACCGCCGGCCGGGATGACGACGGTGGTGTTGCCGCCGAAGGTGAGCCGCCGCATCGTTTCCGCAGCTGCCGCCGCCGTGTTGTCGTCGGCGGCGGCCGCGATCGTGGCGTGCGTGATGGTCAGCGGGGACTGGCCGTAGAGATTGGACAGCGTGACGCGGGCACTCGTACCCCCGGTGCCGGCGTGTACGACGTTGCGCACCGAGCGGCCCGCCATGCCGTTCGTCTCCGTGCCGGGTTCGGCTCCCGCCGGGGAGGTGGACCAGGCGCCGACCCAGGTGCCGGTGGAGGCGGGGGCGACGGCGGTGCCGTGGTGGGGGCGGCCGTCGGCGACGGTGCCGCTGGAGGTGCCTTCGTCGGCCGCGACCCCGACGTAGATGGCGGCGGACAGGGCCACGACCAATGCGACGAGCGCACTGAGCAGGGCGCCGTGCTTGGCGGGGGACACCCCCGCACCCCCGGCATGACGCTTGGTCATTCTTGTGTTGTTCTCCTCGGGCGATGGGAGCCCAAGGCTCCGATCTGATGAGCCCATGATGCGTCATGGACCCGCCCACACAGACGCCGGGAACTCCTTTTCTGTTCCGGGAGTAGGTCAGGAAGGGACAATTGTGTGCGGGATCACCGGACGGGTGGAGCAGATGGAACGTAGGGAAACGAGAACGCAAGCGGCCTCAGGGACACCGGGGACGCCGGGAACGGCCCCGGGGACACCTGGCGGCACGGCGTCCTACCGCACCATGACCGCCTTCACCCCCGCCGACGAGGAGCGGCAGCGCGGGGTGCGGCGCATGAAGCTCACGGCGACCGCGATGCTGCTGTTCGTGGCCGTGGTGTACGTCCTCGCCAAGGTGGCCTCCCACGAGGGCGCGGGCGCCTGGGCGGACTATGTCGCCGCGGCCGCCGAGGCGGGCATGGTCGGTGCCATGGCCGACTGGTTCGCGGTCACCGCCCTCTTCCGCCACCCGCTCGGCCTGCCCATCCCGCACACCGCGATCATCCCCACCAAGAAGGACGCCCTGGGCGTCTCCCTGGGCGAGTTCGTCGGCGAGAACTTCCTCTCCCACGACGTCGTACGGCAGCGGCTGCGTGCCGTCGGCATCGGCAGCCGGCTGGGCGCCTGGCTGGCGGAACCGGAACACGCGGACCGGGTGACCGCCGAACTGGCCACCGCCCTGCGCGGCGCGCTGACCGTACTGCGCGACCAGGACGTGCAGGCGGTGGTCGGCGAGGCGATCACCCGCCGCGCCGACGCCCAGGAGATCGCGCCCGGCATCGGCAAGATGCTGGAGAAGATCGTCGCGGACGGCGGCCACAAACGGGTCGTCGACCTGGTGGTCGCCCGCGCCCACGACTGGCTCGTCCTGCACGGCGACAGCGTGATGGACGCCGTCCAGGGCGGCGCCCCCGGCTGGACCCCGCGCTTCGTCGACAAGAAGGTCGGCGAACGCGTCTACAAGGAGCTGCTGCGCTTCTGCACGGAGATGCGGGACATGCCCTCCCACCCCGCGCGCGGCGCCCTCGACCGCTTCCTCACCGACTTCGCCTCCGACCTCCAGTCCGACACGGACACCCGCGCGCGCGTGGAGCGCCTCAAGGGCGAGGTGCTGGGCCGCGGCGAGGTCCAGGACCTGATCGCGTCCGCCTGGACCGCGGTACGTGCCATGATCGTCTCCGCGGCCGAGGACGAGCGCAGCCAACTGCGGCTGCGTGTCCGCGCCTCCCTGCTCTCCCTTGGCTCCCGGATGGCCGTCGAGCCCATGGTCCAGGACAAGGTCGACAGCTGGGTCGAGGGCGCGGCGGTGCACGTCGTCACCACCTACCGCAAGGAGATCACCTCCCTGATCACCGACACGGTGGCGAGCTGGGACGCCGAGCACACCACCCGCAAGATCGAGGCCCACATCGGCCGTGACCTCCAGTTCATCCGGATCAACGGCACCGTGGTGGGCTCGCTGGTGGGGCTGCTGATCTTCACGGTGTCGCGGGTCCTGGGGGCGTAGGAGCGTAGGGGCGCAGGTCACGGGAACCCGCACTCCGACCTCGAGGAGAAGGTCAGGAGGAGGGAGTCCATGACCACAGCAGCCGAGGCCCCGACCGGCCGGACCGTCACCACCCGCATCCCCGCCCGGCTCGACCGCCTGCCCTGGTCCCGCTGGCACTGGACGATCGTCGTCGGCCTGGGCACCGTGTGGATCCTCGACGGCCTGGAAGTGACGGTCGTCGGCAATATCGCGAGCCGCCTGTCCGAGCCGGGCAGCGGGCTGTCGATCTCCTCCGGTCAGGTCACCGGCATCGCGGCCGCGCTGTACGTGGCGGGCGCCTGCATCGGGGCCCTGTTCTGGGGCCGGCTGACCGACCGCTTCGGCCGCAAGAAACTCTTCATGATCACCCTGGCGGTGTACCTCGCGGCGACCGCGCTGACCGCCCTGTCCACCGAGGCCTGGTGGTTCTTCCTCTTCCGGTTCCTGACCGGCTTCGGCATCGGCGGCGAGTACGCGGCGATCAACTCCGCGATCGACGAGCTGATCCCCGCGACCTACCGCGGCCGCGTCGACCTGATCATCAACGGCAGCTTCTGGCTCGGCGCGGTCGGCGGTTCGCTGCTGTCGATCGTCGCCCTGAACACCGGCCTGCTCGCCGCGAACGTCGGCTGGCGCCTGACCTTCGCACTCGGCGCCGTCCTCGCCCTGGTGATCCTGCTCGTACGACGCCATGTGCCCGAGAGCCCGCGCTGGCTGCTGATCCACGGCAGGGAACGCGAGGCGGAGGACATCGTCTCCTCGATCGAACAGCGGGTCGAGGCCGAGAAGGGCGAGCCGCTCGCGGAGCCCGAGGGCGAGCTGGAGATCCGCCAGCGCAAGACCGTCGGCTTCCTGGAGATCGCCCGCACGGTCTTCGGCCAGTACCGCAAGCGGGCCACGCTCGGCTTCTCCCTCTTCATCGGCCAGGCGTTCCTCTACAACGCCATCACCTTCGGTTTCGGCGCGATCCTCACCAAGTTCTTCGACGTCCCGGCCGACCACACCGGCTACTACTTCGCGGTCATCGCCATCGGCAACTTCTGCGGCCCGCTGCTGCTCGGCAAGCTCTTCGACACCGTCGGCCGCCGGGTGATGATCTCCTCGACCTACCTGCTGTCCGGCCTGCTCCTGTTCGGCACGGCCTGGTTCTTCGACCGGGGCTCGCTCAGCGCGGGCACCCTGACAGCATGCTGGTGCGCGGTGCTGTTCTTCGCCTCGGCGGGCGCCTCCAGCGCCTACCTGACCGTCTCCGAGATCTTCCCGATGGAGACCCGGGCGATGTCCATCGCCTTCTTCTACGCCCTCGGCACCGCCGCCGGCGGCATCAGCGGCCCCCTGCTGTTCGCCGACCTCACCAGCACCGGCAAGGTCGGCGACACGGTCCTCGCCTTCCAGATCGGCGCGTCCCTGATGTGCCTGGCCGGCCTGGTCGCCGCGTTCCTCGCGGTAGGGGCGGAACGCCGTTCCCTGGAGGACGTCGCCCGCCCGCTGTCGGCCGTGGCGGGCAGGGCGAAGGCGGTGACGAAGGGCTCCGCCGGTTCGACCCGGTCCAGGACGGCGAAGGCCTAGGGCTCGCCTTCGACCAGGTTCCGGAGTCACCGGAGCTCTGTCCTGACTTTATGATTTTCCGATCGAATTCTGCGGGAGGGTGAAAGAATTTGATCGGTTGTATCAATGAGGTGTGGGGTCGGCTTCGAGTGGAATAAACAAGCCGGTGCATGCCGTCATTCCGCCCGGGTGCGGGCATGATGCACCGGGGGGAATCATGCGTATCGCTTTTCTCGGAAGTGCGGCAGCAGCCGCGCTGGCCGCATCGCTGCTTTCCGGTTGTGGAGGCGGTGAATCCGGCGACGCGGGGGGTGGTGATTCGCGACCGGTCATCACCGACCCCGTCCACACTGATCCCGGCGATACCGATCCGCCTCTCACGCGACCGTCCGACCCACAGCCAACACCGACGCCGGAGAAAAACGAAGACGATCCAGTGATCGTGGGACAGGTGCCCGACAGGCTCGTGGGGGAGTGGGACGGGGACGGCGAAGGGTCCGCGCGGCTCGACAAGATCACCTTCTTCGCCGACGGGAATGTGCGCCTGCTCTACAACAACCGTCAGGTCCTGGAGGGCCCGGCGGTCGTGGAGGACTCCCGGATGACTCTCTATGTCCCCGGCGGACCGATCGTCTATGAGAGCTGGTACATCGATCGGATCGACGCGGGATACGGATATCTCTTCGATTCTCTCATGCTGGACGGTGTGAGCTATGTGCAGCAGGTCAATTAGCCCACGTGGACATTGACGTCCTCCGGAAGAAATTCGCCGTGAACAAGAACCAAAAAGGGGGGCTGCCATGTGTGATCACTTCACCGTGGTGGACGAGGACGTGGTGCGCGACGTGGCCCGATCCGTGGTCGCGCAGGCCGCTCCAGCGGAAATGGTCATGTTCGGCATGAACAGCCGGGCCTACTTCCAGGACCCGGCAGGAACACTCGAGACGGCCACGGGAGAGGGTGGCCAAGCAAAGGAGAGTCCGCTCGGCGCGGCCGGCGCCGGCGCCGAGGTCGTGGTGCTGCTCACTCCGTTCGCCCTCGCCATGGTCCAGGGAGTGCTCGCCTCCCTCCTGGAAAAGTACGCCGCGAACCTCGCCGACCAGAGCGGCGCCGCCGTTCGCAGGTGGCTCGGCTCACTGTTCCGTCGCTCCGGAGGCGCCGAACCGGCCGCCGACGACGGCACAGGGCCGGTGGACAGCGGGCTCACCCCCGACCAGGCGGAGCCGATGCGCGAGGAGGCGTACCGGATGCTGCTCCGGTACGGCCTGGACGAGGCGCAGGCCCGGCTGCTGGCGGACGTGCTCGCGGGCTTGGCCCGCGTGCGCCGATGACCGGCGGAAGACTCCCGTGCAGACCGCACCGCCCGATCCGTTCGCGCTGCCCAGCGGCGTGAAGTTCCGTTTCGTCCTCGCTGTCACCGCTCTGGTGGGGACGATGGTGTTCGTCCACAACCTGGTCTACTTCACCTTCTCGCCCGACCGCGATCGCGCCATAACCGTCTACCGGCAGTGCGCGGCGGCACCGGCGGAGCAGGGATCCGGAGCCGACGCCCTGTCCTCCACCCATGCCTTCCTGACCTGCATCGCCCCGTACGAACGGGAGAAGGCGTGGTGGATCCTCGCGGGAATCCTGTCGCTGGCCGTGACGGCTACCGCGATCTACCTCCTCACCCCGAGGTTCCTCATCGACCGCGCGAAGATGGAATCGCTGTCGCCGTACAACCCCGACCACGCCTGGCTGCTGGGGCAGTTGTACGCCCTGTGCCGAGAAGCGGGGCTGCGGCAGCCGCCCGAGTTCCTCGTGACCGGCCCCGACCCGCGATACCGCACAGTGGACGCGCGTGCGTTCGGCCGGCACGGCCGCCGTCGGGTGGCGCTGTTCCAGGGCACGATCGCGTCGTACGGCAAGGCCCCGCACCGGTCCCGGGCCGTCGTCCTGCACGAATTGGCGCATCTGCGGAACAAGGACACCGGGATCTTCTACTTCACAGTCGCCCTGGTCCTGGCTTTCGTACCCACCGGACTGCTCCCCCTCGCCGTCGCGTTGATCGGGACGCCGGCGGAGGGCGTCTTCTCGGTGGCCTGGCGTGCCCTGGCGCTGGTCCTACTCGTCTGGGTCACGTGTGCGTCCGTGCTGCGGGCCCGTGAGTACGGCGCCGATGTCCGGGCCGCGTCCTGGGGGGTGGGCCAAGGGCTCCTGGAGACGGTTTGCAAGGGGACCGGGGAGCGCGCTCCCTGGTGGCGGCGAGGGCCGCTGGCCTGGCATCCGCCCCCGACGCAACGGGCCGCCGAGATCGGCAGCCCGCGGGAGATGTTCCGGCTCGGCTTCGCCGAGTGCTTCGCCTCCGGCCTCGCGGTCTCGGTCGCCGCCAACGGACTGCTCATCCTGCTGTGGCTGACGATGAACCGGCTCGACGCCCTCGACGCGCGGTGGACGATCGCGCTGCTGTGCACACCCGCCGCCCTGGCCGTGGTCGGCCTCGGTATCTGGCGCGCGGTCCTGTACGCCGGGAACCCGTCCACGGTCCTGCTGCCGGGACTGGGCCTGGCCCTCGGCCTGGTCGTCGGCCAGCCGCTCGCCCTGCAGAACGGCATCGTCCTGATGGACCGTCCATGGATGCCCGGCCCAGCCGCCGTGCTGTGGTCGGTGGTGCTGTGCGTGCTCGTGGTGGCACTGGTGGCGTGGATGGCGCGGTCCGCGCTCGTCTGGTTCGGCACCGAGCTGCATCCTCCCGGAAAGGCCTGGTCGGCCGGGCTCCTCGCCGCCGCGCTGCCCTTCGCGGTGCTCCTCGGCGGATGGATGTTCCTCTACGACATGGCGGACGAACTCGGTCCGATCCACGCCTCCGCCCGGGACGAGTTCCACATGATCAGCGCGGTGGCACCGGTGGGCCCCTTCTGGCTGTGGGCCTCGGTGGAACACCCCTTGCTGCTCTGGTTCACGCAGTGGACGCCGCTCGTCGGGGCCGTCGTCGTCGTGTGGCTGTTCCCCATTGCCGCACTGTGGCGCCGCCGCCTGCCGGGCGATGTGGCGTGGTTCAGAGGTGCCCTGACGACGAGCCTCCTGGCAGCCGGGGGCTTCGCCTCGTTCCAGCTCGTTCTGCGCCTGGCGCTCCATCACGGCGTGAGCCAGGAGGTACGGAGCCAGGACGGCTTCGTCCTCGCCTTCGTCTACTGGCAGATCGGCGCCGCGGTGCTGCTGCAAGGAGTTGCCGCCGCCGCGACGGTCTTCGTACGACGTAGGCACGGCTGGCTCGCCGTCCCGTTCGGCCTGCTGACCGCCTACCTGACCGGTTGCCTGCTGACCCTGCTGCTCTTCAGCGGAGTCGTCCTGGCCGGCTGCGTGGACGTCCTCGCCCTTGCCCCCGGCCCCTGCTCACTGGACCTGCCTCCTTCCCTGGTTCGCAACACTCTGCTGCGGGTCCTGGTCGGAGGGTTCTTGTGTGTTCTCCTCGGTGTGGCGGTGGCTCTTGTCCTCGCCCGCCTGCGTGCCGAGCGCCCGGCCGCGCCACCACCCGTACCGGGGCATGCTCCTGGGGTGTCGCACCCCATACCGCCGGTACCGCTCCAAGCGCCCGTGGCACACCTCCACACGCGTGCCTCTGAGCGGCGGCGACGGCTCGCGATCGGCTCGGTCTGCCTTTCCGCCGCCTTGGTCCTGGCGTTCTCTCTTGCCGTCGGTCCCACCGAGCAGGCACAGGGCTCCACACCTGACGACGCGTCCCCGCCGGCCGCCACGCCCACGGTTTCCTCGGCCACCACCGCCTGTCAGGATTTCGACGATCTACTGGGATCCATGGATTCCCTGACCACCGCCGACGTCTACGCCGGGCTCTATGAAGCGACGCAACTCGCCCGGCTGGCGGGCAACACCCGCCTCGCCTCCGCCTTCCAGGGGCTGCTCGTCGCCGCTCAGGACCAGGACCCCGAACGGTTGCACGCCGCCACCGAGGACATCCGTACCCAGTGCGCGATCGAGGGAGCTCCACTGCGGAACCTCCCCTGAGCTGTGCTCGGTGGCGGGCGAGGCAAGGTGCCGCCCGGCGGCGAGTGCGAGCGCTACGAGCTCTCGCGCCGCGCCCGGTCCCGCCGCCGCAGCAGGAGCAGCCCTCCGGCCACGGCGGTGACGCCCGCGGCGGCGGACCAGCCGAGGAGGTCGCTGGAACCGGTGGCGGCGAGGTCGTGGCCGGAGCCGGAGCCGGAGCCGGTAGCGGGTGAGGGGGAGGCGGCCGACTGCGGGCGAGTGCCCGAGCCGGACCCGGAGTCTGCATCGGCCGAGGCCGTCGGGGTGGGCGCCGCCGTCGGGTCCGCCGCCTTGTCCCGCGTGTACGCCAGCGTGCCGAAGCCCAGCTGGTCGTACCCGCCGCTGTTCGGCCCGTAGTCCCCGCCGCCGCCCTCGGGCGCGGCCTTGGCGGCGAACCGGGTGAGGTAGGTGGCGGACAGCCCCCGGCGCTTGGTGTAGTGGTTGGCGATCATCGCCCAGATCGGCCGGGTCATACCCGGGTCGACGCCCGCCGCGGCGCTGGCGGTCTCCGAGCCGGACCAGCCGCCCACCGCCCCCTTCTTCCGGGTGTTGGCGGTGTACGGGACAGTGCCGCCCAGGCTCCACTTGGCCACGTACTGGGCGCCCTTCAGGAAGCGGCTGTCGTCGTGGCCGTACAGGTCGATGCCCTGGTTCCAGGCCATCTCGCAGACGGTGCCCATCAGGCCGACGCCGAGCAGCGCGTGCCCCTGGTCGCGGCCGGCCTCCAGCCACTCGGCGAGCCCGTCATCGTGCACGACCGGGATCGCGTTCTTCACCGAGCCGAGCCCGGCCCCGCTCTTGTAGTACTCCACGACCCGGTCGACCTTGTCCCGGTCGTCGCAGAAGATGCCGGTGGCCAGCACGCAGGCCATGGCGGTCAGGTCCCAGTTGGGCCAGTAGTTGGTGATGACGGTGCCGTTGTGCTGGGTCAGGAAGGACTCGCTGAGCGGCGAGAACACGTCGCGCAGCACCTTCTTCGCCCCCGCCAGGTCGAAGTCGGGGTGGTCGCGGACGAGCTCCGCCGCGTTGGCGAACTGGTAGCCGTACAGCCCGGCCGCGAGGAACCGGTCGGCGCTGCCCGCGATCGACGTCAGCTTCCCCGACCAGGCGTTGAGGATGGCGACGGCGGTGTCCGCGTACGCGCCCTCTCCGCTGACGTGATGGCGCAGGGCGTTCTGGTAGGCGGCGTGGATGTCGTTGTAGAGGGTCGCGTAGTTCTGCGGACTGCCCGCCCCCCGGTACACGGTCGCCTGCGGGTTGGCCCGCCAGCCGCTCTGCGCGTGCCGGTTGGCGGTCAGCTTGGCGAATCCCGCCGTGTAGGGCGCGGCACCCGCCTTGACCTTCGCCGCCATACGGTCGAGGTCGGTACGGGTGTGCAGCAGCCCGGGGTGCGCGAAGGCCCCGCCGGCGGCCGCGGCCGAAGGGGCGGTCACGCCTATGGCACCGCCTGCGGCTCCTACTGCTCCTACGGCTGCTCCCGCGGCTCCCACGGTCTTCAGCAGGCCGCGGCGGGTGAGGTGTCGAGTCTCGTGCATGCCCCGGAGACGGGGCCCAGGACCGCCGATAACAGAAACTCAGGCTCCGGTGGTCGACAACTCAGGCTCCGGTGGTCGACAACGACAACTCAGGCTCCGGTGGTGGACCCCGGCCGCACGATCATCAGGATCGTCACCGTGGCCCACAGCAGATTGAACATCCCGGTGAACATGGCGAGCCGCACGGTCGCCTCGCGCGTACCGCCGCCCTCCACCAGCGCACTCTGCCCGGGCAGCACCAGCGCGACCAGCACGAGCGTGGCGAGCGCCGTCAACGCGATCGACACGATCAGCCAGGCGCTGCCCAGCACACCCATATTGCTGGCGGTGGCGAACCCGAAGACCGGGACGGCGACACCGAAGACGGCGTACACCTTGCAGATCCGGTGCAGCAGCCGCACGGTCTCGCCGGCCCGTAGATCATCCGGCGCGGCCAGGGCCCGCCGGGCGGCAGGCGGGAACATGCTGGCGGCGACGGTGACGGGCCCGACGGCGACGATCGCGGCGAGGACGTGGACGGCGAGGAGGAACTTGTTCACGGGGCGACGCTAGGCCGCGCGGTGATCTTGCGGAAGTGGCGTTGATGCCATGGCTCAACGGATTATTGCCAGGCGGCGCGTTCCTGTGTTCCTCCCCGCCTCCCCGCCTCCGGCTTCAGCCCCGCCGGTCGGCCACGGCCCAGGAGGCCAGCGCCACGGCCCCGGCGACCCCGAACACCGACGGCCACGCCCCTACCTTCTTCGCCAGTGGATGGGACCCGGCGAACGCGGCGACATAAGCGGCGGTCAGCGCACCCGCGGCCTTCCCGCCGGCCTGCTTGCGCCACTGCTGCGCGGCCGCCGCCCCCGCGACGGCCAGAACGGCCCCGCCGAGCTGCCGCTTCTTGGTCCAGCGGGCGACACCGTACCCACCGACGAGCCCCGTGGCCGCCACCACCGAGCTGGGAACCTTGGCCATACCTGCCTCCTTCTGTTCTGCGCCGAAACTAACTCCCGGATCAGCAACCAGCTGAACCTGAGTCGGAGGTTGTCAACTTTCCTCTTCGGAGCTATATAAGAAGGCGTAGGGCATCGCACCTCAGTACCTGAAGAGAGGAGTGACCCGTGATGCTCATGCGTACAGACCCGTTCCGTGACTTCGACCGCCTCGCGCAGCAGGTCTTCGGCACAACCACCGCCCGCCCGTCCGCGATGGCGATGGACGCCTACCGGTCCGGGGACGAATTCCTGGTCCACTTCGACCTCCCCGGCATCGACCCCGAGACGATCGAACTGGACGTCGAACGCAACGTCCTCAACGTCCGCGCCGAGCGCAGGTCCCCCGCCCCCGAGGGTGCGGAACTGCTGGTCGCCGAGCGGCCCACGGGCATCTTCACCCGCCAGCTCTTCCTCGGCGACACCCTCGACACGGAGCGCATCGACGCCTCCTACGAGGCCGGAGTCCTGACCCTGCGCATCCCGGTGGCCGAGCAGGCCAAGCCGCGCCGCATCCAGATCACGGGCGGCGACACCGGCCGCAGGCAGATCAGCGGCTGACCGAACCAGCGGCTGACCGAACCAGCTGACCGCACCAGGAAAGAAGCGTCCCGCGGGCCGTCACCCCTTCCCACGCCCGCGGGACGAGGTCACCCAGGCAAGGGAGCTCACACACGATGACCGCGACGACGGTGCCGACCGTGACAGTGCCCAGAGTGACACTGCCGACGCCGACGACACTGAGCGGACCCCGCATACCGCACGAAACCGCACACGGCGCACGGACCGAAGGAAACACCTGGACGGACCTGATCGAGAAGGTCCAGGAAGCCGGCCGCTACCCCACGCGCGAGGAGGCGGAACACATCACCCGCACGGTCCTGACCGCCCTCGGCGCCCACGTGATCGGCGACGAACGCGTGGCCCTGGCCCGCGCCCTCCCCGAGGAGGCGGCGAAGACGGTGGCCTCCCAGATCCCGGCCACCCACCCCCGGACCGCCCCCGAGTTCGTCGACTCGATCGCGGCCCGCATCGAGCGAGCGACCCCCGCCATGGCCCGCTGGGACGTCAGCTCGGTCCTCAGCGTGCTCCCGGACCTGGTCGGCGACGACCTGATCACCCGCATCCTCACCCAACTCCCGCCCGGCTACGCCCTGCTGTTCGGCCGAGCGGACCTGTCCCGCACCGCGTGACCGCCCGCTGACCCGGCCCGCCCCGGCCGACGGGCCGGATCCGCGGCACATCGGAAGATATGGGCCACACCCGGCCCCTGCCCACCTGCGCTTTCTTCGGCTGACCCTGGCCCATATCTTCCAGTCACCCTGCCGAGCCGGACCGCCACACGACTTCTCGTGCCGGATTCGTGTGGCGGCGCCCGGCTCGGCGGGCGACCCTGACGACGTGCGACCGCGACCACAAACCACGGCCCCCACAAACCACGGCCCCCAGAAACCACGGCCCCCAGAAACCACGGCCCCCACGAGCCACCTCACCACGGCCTGGCGGGCCACATGGCCGAATGGGACGACCTGACCGCCTGCCTCCTCACCGACGGCCACGGCGGGGTGACGTACGACGCGAGAGGCCACGGCGACAACACGCGCACACCACCGGACATGACGCGAGCGGCGGCGGTGTCCGACGCGCTGCCTGATCAACCACCTACGCTTGGCCCCCGCAACCTCATCGGCCAGTCCCTGGGCGGCCTGACGAGCCTGCTCACGGCAGCGCGCCACACCCCTCTGCGAACGTGAGGCAACTCAGACGCGCTCCAACGCCCGATGCGGCCCCTCCGGAAGCTCGACCTTGATGGTGTCACCGGGCCGCACGCCCCCACCCACCACCACGACGCTCATGATCCCGGCCTTCCGCACGAGCGCCCCGTCCTGCCCCCGCCCGACGACCTGCTTCAGCAGCCCCCGCTGGAAATTGTCGATCTGCAGACAGGGATTCCGCAGCCCGGTCACCTCGACGACGGCCTCGTCCCCGATTCGCAACAGCGTGCCGGTGGGCAGCCCCAGCAGATCGATCCCCCGGGTGGTGATGTTCTCCCCGAGCTCCCCGGCCGCCACCCGAAAGCCCGCACCCCCCACCTCCCCGAAGAGCTCCTCATGAATGAGGTGCACCTGCCGAAGATTCGGCTGCGTGGGATCCTGCGCGACCCGAGACCGATGCTTGACGGTCACCCCGGAGTGCACATCCCCCTCCACCCCGAGCCCGGCGAGCAGGTTGATGCTCTCCCGGTTCGGCTTGGTGAACGAGTACTCGCCGTTGCTGCTGACCGCTGTGACCACCGCGTTCATGCTGGGCCCCCTTTTCCCGTCACGTCGGACGTCACACGTTACTCACCAGGAGCCGGTAACCCACATCGATGGCCTCGAGCCCCAGCAACTCAGCGTGCCGCGCACGCCAACGCCCGCTCGCCAGGTCCCCCGCAAGCCGTTCCAGCCCAGGCGCGATGAGCTCTTCCCCGGTCTGCGCGCAGAGCGAGATCCCCGCCCGCACCTCCGGATCGAGATAAGCCTCGGGCCGACGCCAATAAGCAGCGCCGAACCCATCCGTACAGTCATGCGGAACGGGAATGGTCTCCACCCGCGCCCCACCGAGCAACTCGGCCAACGCCTCCACCGGCACGGCGCGCGCGTCGTCGAACGCCATCGCCTCCGGCAGATACTCCCGCACGAGCCAGAACCGCTCCCGAAAGACCACCTGGTCCCAGGTCAGCACGACAACCCGCCGCCGAGCCACCCGCCGCAACTCCCGCACCCCCGCGGCCAGATCGTCCCAGTGATGCACGGTGAGCAGCGCCATAACGGCATCGGCCGCACCGTCCCGCACCGGCAACCGCTCGGCCACCCCCTGCACGACGGGCGCGGCCCCCACCGGCCGCTGATCCACCATGACCCGACTGGGCTCCACCGCCAGCACAGTCGCGGCCGGCTCATACGACCCGGCCCCCGCCCCCACATTGATCACACTCGCCATACCCTCGAGCGCGCCCTGAATCCGCGGGCCGATCCGCGGATCGGCCCGCCGGGTCCGCGCATACGTCGTACCGAGCGAGTCGTAGAGCGCCATGCCGCCAGTATCCGAGGAAGGCGGTCCGGCCCGCGGCCCACCTTCACGCCAACCCGAGGCAACCCAACCCTCCTCCCACCGCCCCACCACCCAGCCCACCCAAGGGGTGCCCCACCCAGGCCCCCACTTTCCCCGGGCCGCCCGCTCGCTTCTCCCCCGTGATTCCGCGAGCCGAGTCAAGGGTGGCCCGAAGGGCCATCGGCGCCAGCCGACGCGAGAGCGCAGCGCAGCGGAGCGGAAGCGCCCTTTACTCGGGGCGCGGAACCACGACCCTGAAAAGGAAGCGGGCGGCCTCCGACGCACTTGTTCGTCGACTGCTGCACCTGGACCGCCCTCTCGGGGGAGCGATTGGCAGATATGGGCCACGCCCAAGCTCCGCGACCTGCGGTTTCGTTCTCCGCTCCTGGCCCATATCTGCCAATCGCGGTGCGGCTGCGCGGGCAAGGGGCAGTTGCAGCCGGATCGGCGCGCCCCTGGGAAACTGGCAGGCTCCACCAAGGCGGGTCATGAGAAGGTGCGGCTCGATCCAGCAGAGGGGGAAGAATGGGACTGAGCTACGGCTACGACATCTACCTGCGTCCCCGAAACGTCGCCAAGGCGCTGGCCAATCTGGCCGAGCTGGCGCCACCGGCCCCGCGCGTGCCGCCGCTCGAGATCACCCTGCCCGGCGGTGAGCGGCTAGTCGTCCCGTTCACGTCCCACTTCGAGAGCGAGCCGGTCGACTGCTCCACGAGCAGCACGCTCGAGCTCGACACGTCCCTCATGTTCGACGTCGATGACGCGCTGCGCGAGTACGCGAAGACGGGCGGCCCTCAACCCGAGGCGGACGGGCGCATCCAGATCGGCTACATCTACGCGACGATCCGGTTCGAGTCCTTCCTGCACCCTGGTTACGCGTCGGTGGAGTGCTGGGCAGCGACGTCGGGGATGAGCCGCTTGTTCGCGCGGTCGACCAACATCAGGAAGGCGTTCACCGACCTCACCGCCGCCAGCGGCGGAGTATGTTGCCTGTTCGACACCGGCGACGGCGGCCCCGAGCAAGTGTGCTGGCTCAACGGTGAGATCACCCAGGAGATGGTCTCCGGCTCCCGCTTCCCAGATCGGCGAGCCCTTGCGGCGACTTGGCCAGACCCCGAGAGATGAGCACCGCCAGTCCGCGCCCCAAAGTCTTGAAAACCGCTCTCTGAGAACACCGACATGTGCGAGTGGTTCCCCTCCTCCCAAAGCGGATCGGAGGGGAGGGGATCCATGGCTGGCTCACTGGAGCAAATGGTCGGCCTTGCCAGCCTTGATGTCTCGAATCATGACACGCAGCGCGTCCCGACTGTCGACGATGAAGCGGTCTTCCTGGCCGCGGACGGCCACGTACGCGTTGCCGGCTTGGTCGGTCCCTATGCGGAAGCAGGAGTTCCCTTCTCCGCAGAACGGATCTTCCCATTCGATCTCGGCCATCAGGTATCTCCTCAGAGTTCACGTGCGATTGCATGGATGAAGTCTCTGGAATCATTCGCCGACAATGCGAGCTCCTCCATCCAGTCCAGATGGGCACGGTATTTGGTCAACTCGGTGTCCATGTACAGGAAGTCCGGACCGTGGGAGTTGTCGATCTGCACGGTGTCCAACTGCTCTGTGGCGCCTTCCGCGTACAGAACAGTCTGACCCGCACCGGGAAAACCACCATGGGTGAACGGAATGGCCAGCACGGTCACACCCTCCCGCTCGCTCAACTGGAGTAGGTGCTCCAGCTGAGCGAGAGCCACACGTGGCCCCCCGAACTGCATTCGCAGGGCGGCTTCGTGCACGATGCCGATGAAGGGAGAGGATGCCTCGCCGTTCAGTACTTCTTGCCGCCGGGTCCGATGAGCGAGTCGCATCGCAACTTCGTGCTCTGGTAGACGAGGGAGCACGGCGCGGAACACCGCCAGCGCATAGTCCGACGTCTGCAAGAGCCCCGGAATGTGCACCGCGCAGGCCGTCCGCATGCGCGTGGCCTGCGCCTCCAACTCGGCGATGTCCAGCATCCCCTGAGGAAGCGAGCCTCGGTACTGCTCCCACCAGCCTTGCGTGCCGGGCCGGGCCATCTCCACCAACGCGTCGACGTACTTGGTGTCCTCGCAGCGGCAGTGGTGCGCCAACGCCCGCAAGCGTTCCTCGCTGATGGTCCGAACACCGGACTCCATGTAGGAGATCTTCCCCCGGTCGACGCCCAGGAGGCCGGCCGCCTGCTCCGCGGACACCCCCGCCGCTATCCGCATCCTGCGCAACTCGCTGCCGAGACGCCGCTGCCGCTGAGTGGGGACCGCCTTCGAGGGCATGTCGATCCTTCCGTGTTCGCTCAGACGGCAGTCTGCCGTGTGTCTTCGACGGAAGCCACGATCGGGCTAATTTGTCGAAGAGAGTGGCAAATTTACCTTCGATGCCCCCTAGCTTGAACATCGCACCGCTTACCGCTGCGAGCAGAAGCGCATCGCGTATGCCCGCCCGATCTCTCCTGCCCTGGGAGGGGTGGGCCCGCGCCAGGGCGACAGGCCACTGCTCGCCGCGTCACGCAGGACTGGAAGACGAATGAAGGAGAGTTGAGAGGGATGGACTGCACCGCTTGCACGCCGAGGAAGCCGTGGGAGATTCCGTTTCTTGCGGAGCCGGAAGGAGTGGCGGCACTACGACGCGCTCTGCGGGCGCACTTGGGGGCCTTGGGCCTGACGGAGCTTACGGAGCCTGCTCAACTCTGTGTCAGCGAGCTGGTGACGAACGTCATCACGCATGTCGGCGCCAGCACCCCGGCCACCCTCACGGTGACCATGAACGGCACCGACCTGCGTATCGAGATCCACGACCCCGACACCCGTGCCATGCCCGTGCTCTTGGACGCGACCGACGACGCCGAGAGCGGTAGAGGTATGACCCTCGTCGATGCCGTGGCCACCCGCTGGGGCATTCTCCTCCACCCGGACCGCAAGGTGACCTGGTGCGAGCTGGCAACCAGCCTGCCGCCGTCGAACGGGCTCGTCAGGGGATCCGCCGTCTCGCAGCCGAAGGCCTGCTCGTTCTGCGCGAGGCAAGAGCGTTTCGCGTGGTGAACCGGATCCGAGCACGCGGCTGTGAGGTGGCCGGGTGCCGTGATCGTGCTCCAGCACACGACTGGGCAGAGTCGGAAAGTGACAGGGACGTCGGTCGACCGGTTCAGGTGGCGAGGACATGCCGGAAGAAGCCCACAGCTGGATCCTCGGGGGTTCCGACGAGCAGCGCGCGGTCGAGCAGGATGTTGTTGTGCTCGCAGCTGGTCTCCGGGAGCATCACGCATGCGTGGCAGGCCGCGAGGTTGGTTCCGCCCGTGCCAGATGCCTCGGACTCGACGCAGAGTGGGTCGGAGGAGCACCACTCGGCGCGGTGAACGGCCGAACGGATCGCTTGGTCGAGGCGATGCGGTTCCCCTTGGGCGACGAGCCCGCCGAGGCTGCCCGCCGAGTCGCTGGTCGCGGTGTAGACGAGAACTCCGGCCATGTCGTCGGCGGCGTACAGGCGCTCGCGCAGGGCTGCGGCTGGATAGCCCGCCTCCAGGCTCCATTCGTTGATGAGGACATGGGCCAGTGTGTGCAGCAGCACCATGCGGGGCGTGGCGGGCGAAGGGGCGACCCGGCTCGGGTCTGCTGCGCGCTGCTCCATCACCCTCTGGTGAGCGGTGCGCATTCTCTCGACCCGGGCGGCCACCGCAGTGGCCCTCTCCCAGGAGACGAGTCGATCCTCGTCCAGGCGGAGGAAGACCCCCTCGCCGTGAACCTCCATGGCGGGGAGCCACTGCAGAGCGGAGGCGGAGAGCGGGACCTCGTTGGACTCGGTCGTCGAGTCTGGGTCGGCGAGCCGGGTGAACGCCTTGAGAGCGCGCACCTCGCGCAGCTTCTTCACCAGCATCGGGCCCGCGACACCGAGCGGCCGAAGCACGGTTGCGTCGCCAAGCGGGGTCTCGCAGATGAACTGCTCGTCGCGGGACCGCTCGCGCTCGTCATTGCCCAAGCGGAGCCGCTCGTACTCCTTGTTGCGCAGGGCGCGGTAGCGGTGGTCGAAAGTGGGAGTGTCCTCGCCGCTCGGGTCCTCCTCGCGTTCCGCGTCGAGGAGCGCCATCACCTCCTCGATCGGGACCGGACTTTCTCCCTTGAAAGCGAACTTGAGACACATCTCGACCTCCGCACGACTGTTCAGCTTGCGGAGTTCGTCCCAGTGCTCGGCGAGTGGATCGGCACGGCCGTCGCTCCATGGCGGGATGGAGAGCGCCGACTTCAATACCGGCTGCCACACGGCCGAGGAACCGCGCTGGAGGGTGCGCGGGGTCAGGCCGCAGGCCTCGGCGGGGACGGACGTGCCGAGCCAGGGGCGGGTGCCACGACATCGAAGGCCCAGATCCTTGAGAGCGCTTTTGCGGAAAGAGCCCTCCATCGAGACCTCAGGTACCCCACAGGTGCAGGAGATGCGGATCGAGCGGAGCGAGGAACTGCGGCCCGACGATCGCAATTTGAGGGTTCCACCGCACTGTCCTGCTGTCGCGGCACCGCGGTCGGAGGAGCGATGGACCCACTGCCAGTACGGGAACTCGTCGAGGTGTCCGGCCTCGCAGGCGATGACGAAACGCGAGGGGACGAGGTCGGCCTCACACGTGCCGCAGATGCTCCGGCCGGGCGGCGGGGTGAAGTCACGGTGCCGGCGCAGGTCGTTGCACTCAGGGCAGGAGTGCATGAGAGGGAAACGGCGGACCCGGAGGCCGTCCTTGCTGGTGTCGTCGGACGCGGGCGGCAGCCGGAAGTACTGGACGCCGAGGACACGGGCGAGGCGCCGCTCGTGGATCCGGGGGGACTCGTCCCTGTCCCAGTGCTCGTCGGCCCCATCGAGGCCTGAGACGATGAAGGACTCGTGGTCAACGGCGACGAGCGAGCCGATACCGTACGTGGTGATCGCCTGGGCGCGACGAACCGCGCCACGACGGGGCAGGTTGCGGGCGGGCGCGGCGCCGTCCTTGCCGGTCCGGCGACGGAGTGCGGGGGGCGGGGTCATCGGGATGCCTCCATGAACAGGGCGGACTCTGCATCGACGTCGCGCAGGCTCCACAGGGTGCGCCAGGCCTCGGCGTCCTCCGACTCGTCGTCGTACGACTTCAGGAGCGAGGGGGTTCGACTGCCCTTCTTCGGTTCGAAAAGCAGGCCGCCGTGTGTGTCGGCCTCTTCGCACCACCAATCGACGAACTTGTCGAAGGCGCGAGCCACCGCGTCTGCCTCCTCCGGAGTGACGCCGCGGACACGGCTCAGCAGGACAGGCTTGATGTCCTCGCGGAGAACGCTCTCGTAGGAGTCGACCAGGCCAGCCGACTCGTTGGGACGGGCCGCCGGGATAAGGATGCGGGCCAGGGCGACGATCACCGCGTGCAGGCCCCGCTCACGGGCACGGGCGGAGAACGGAGTGACGGAGGTGGACTCGACCTCGCGGTAGAGGGCGGAATGGAAATGCAGGAAGTTCTCGTAGTGGGAGCGGTCGCGGGAACGAGTCGCGTTGAGCATGACGGCGACCAGTCCCGGGTGGGCACGACCGACACGGCTGGTGGCCTGGATGTATTCGGCGGTGGTCTGCGGCTGGCCCATCACGGCCATCAGACCGAGCCGGTCCACGTCGACGCCTACCGCGATCATGTTGGTGGCGAGGAGGACGTCCACGGTGTCCTCGTCGGGGAGCTTCTTCTCGATTCCCTTGAGGCGGGTGGGGATCTCGCTGGCGTCGATCCGGCTCGTCAACTCCGAGTGATTGGCGACAGAGCGGACAGCCACCCCCTCGCGCTCGGCGAGCAACTCGAGGTAGGCCACAACGTCGTCGTGTACCTGGAGTTCGGCCGCGGACAGCAGCCGAAGGCTGTTGAAGTAGCCGACGAGGCTCCAGTACGCGTCGCGCACCTCGTCCTCGGTGCGTGCGTGCTTGGCCCGGTGGAGCAGGGTGGCGTACGTGCGGATCAGGAGGGTGGACTGACTGGTGCCGGGGGCCAGGAGGCCGACATAGCGGCGGCTCGCCTTCTCCTCGCGCGGGGTTTCCACGGCGAACCAGGAGTCCCGGGAGTCCAGGCCGGCGGGCGGGAACTGGCGGACCTCGCGGGCAAAGAGGTGGCAGCCCTGATCGGCGGCGCGACGGATGGTCGCCGTCGAGGCGATCACCTTGGGACGATCGGCGAGCGCGTCCACGGCGGTTTCGTAGAGGCCGGTAAGGGTTCCCAACGGGCCTGAGATCAGATGGAGCTCGTCCTGAACGATCAGTTCCGGCGGCGGGGTGCGGTCGCTCGGGTCGTCGCGGTTGAAGAGCGCGGCGGTGGCCGGGCGCCACGGCATCGAGGCGAACTTGTCGACGGTGGCGATCACCAGCGTCGGTCGGGCGGCGTACACCGCCTCGTCGATCAGGTGGACCGGCAGGCCATCGACGAAGTCGCAGTCGGTACCAGGGCAACGGACGTACATCCGCTTGGCGTTCTCCTCGACTTCGTAGGCACGGGCGTCTAGGCGGGCGCCGCACCAGGGGCACGCGTGCAGCTGGACGGGATTCTCGGTGGCGAGACGCTTGTCGAGATCCCTGCGGAGTTCGGCGAGCTTCCTATCGGCCTCCTCGAGAGTGTTGGGGGTGGCGGATCGACCCACCCACATGCCGATGGAGAACTCCTCGTGGCCCAACTCCGGGGTATCGCGGCGTATGCGCTCCATGGCGCAGAGCAGGATCGCGGCGCGCTCGAACTGCTGGAGTGTGAGCAGCCGCAGCGTGTAGCGCATGAGCACGGTGACGCCGCCGCCGTCAGCGCCCCTGCGGATGCGACGCAGGAACGAGGTGAGGGCGATCAGACCGAGGTACGCCTCCGTCTTGCCACCACCGGTGGGAAACCACAGCAGGTCGGAGACGCCCCGATCACGGTGCTCGGGGTCATCGATACCGGCTAGGCAGAGCAGCATGAATGCGATCTGGAAGGGGCGCCAACGGCCGGCAGCCGGATCGGGGGAACCGCTTCGGCCGCTCTTCACCCACGCGCTGCGTGCTCGCTGATCGGCCATGGCGCGGTTGGCGAGGCGGAACGCCCGCATCAAGTCGGGCTTGGCTTCCAACAGGTCGATGCCCTCGCGGATGCGGCCGAGCGCTTCACGGCAGGCCTCCACCTGATCCTGCGCGGGCTTCTCGAACGTGCGCCCTACCAGGGCGTCTGCCTCAGCCTCCTTGCGGTCGATCCAACGCTCGTAGCCCGTGGCGAGCGCTTCCAGGGCCGTCAGGATCTCGGTGTCGGAGCGCTCCGCCAGGCCGAGCATGGACAGAGCGGAGCTGTCGATCTCCGGGTTGGAGTCGGTGAGCAGTACCTCCACGGTGGGCACGAACTCGCTCCGCACCTCGGTGACTGCGGCCTTGACGGTGTCGGTCATGCCGATCGGCGGTGGCGTCCAAGCCCACTCGGCGGCGCAGCCGTGGCCGACCGCGAACGTCGGAGCGTGGCGGTGGAGCAGACGGCTGGTGGCGACCTCGGGATCATGGGCGGCTGCCGGGGCGGGGCGCTCGACGAAGGCGGTGGAGCCGTTGGCCGCGCGGATCGTGAGACCGCACTGAAACAGGCAGAACGCGTCCTGGAGCTCCCGCTCGCCGACCCGGTGTGTGTTGACCAGAGTGACCGTGATCGTGACCGTACCGGTGGTCGGGTTGGGGCGTCGGACGTTGACGCGCAGCGCAGCCCCAGACCCGAGGTCGACCTTCATGTCCGGGGCGGGCGTGGTCACGTCGAGCGTGGTGTTGGGAAGTTCGAGTTCCTTTCGTCGCCATTGCTCCCGCTGGTCGGAAGTCGTGCGAGCCTCGGCACGGCGGGCCGGGACGGGCTTTCCCTCCGCGTCGGTGGGCTGGTAGACGGCGGCGCGCGCCAGGACGACAATCGTGTCGCTTATGGCCGGGTCGACCGCGAAGGTGAGGCCCATCGAGGAAGGGCGGCGGGACCCTGCGGCGCCGACCTCTTCCGCGGTACCGGATTCCTCGAGGTTGTCACGGCTGCGCTGCGGGGTGATGTCCAGGCCCTTGTACTCGGCGTCGTCCTCACGGAGCCGTTGCTCGGCGGTCGCATTCGCCGATCGTGGGTAGAGGACGCCGGCCAGGTAGCGATCGATCGGCGCATCCTCGGTGAGGACTTCGTCACGGTCGTCCGGCGCGGCGTCCGGAGCAGGGCCGAGGAGTTCGCGGCGGAGCCCCACCAGGAGTTCTTCGTCCCGAACCCGATAGTGCTCGGAGTGCAGACTTGCTACGTGCGTCATGCGCGCTGCTCCTCGTCGTTGTTGGCCCGCCGATATCTTCCGATGCCTGTGATCCGGGCGGCGATCCACACGCCACGATCGCCGAGACCGGCGTTCGCTCCGGCGGCGACGCTGCCTGTCACGCTCTCCAGGGTGTCCACGCGTATCCCGTGGATTTCGTCGGGCCACCAGGGGTCCCACGTTCGGTTCAGCTTCTGCACCTGGAACAGCTCCTCGCGGAACCGCTCTGACGCCTCACCGATCTCCCGCCCGTTGTGCACCAAGGCATACGGCGGGCTCTGACACTCACCCATGGGCAGGTCGTGGCGCTTGCGCAGCACCACTTCCTGCCCGGGGGTGACCTGCTCCAGGAGATACGCCTGGGTCGCCACAGCATCGGTCTCATGGCCGGGCGGGTTGTCCCTGCAGACGTCGCCCGCCTCGGCGACGACTCCGTATCTGTCGTACGACCGCCACCCGCCCACGTACCGGCGGCCGTTGCTCCTGCCGCCCGCCGTCTTGAGAACAGGCAGCTCCGGTGGGTCCATGTGGTAAAGGTCCTGGCGGGCACGCGTCATCGCCACGTACAGGGCTCGGGCCTCGGCGGGGAGGTCCACCTCGTCCTTGTGTTGCTTTTGGAGTTCGGCGATGGTCGGCGGGGTCAGGATGATCACCCGGTCGAACTCGAGGCCCTTGGCCCGGTGCACGGTCGATACGACGATCCGTGTGGTCTCCGGGTCGGCAGCCTCGTCCGGGAACCGGCCGTCGGCGACCAACCGGCGCAGCTGCTCCAGATCCAGCGCGTTGCGCCCAGCCGTACGTGTGGCCCGGCGCAGCACCGTCCACAGGACACTCACATGTGGTTCGAACGGCAAAGGGATCTCCGCCAGCAGAGAGCGGAAGCGCTCCTCAGTGAGGCCGGTCGCCTCGGTGCGGCGCAACAACTCAGCCACCCAGTACGGCACAGGCCGCTCTTCGAGGGGGCGCCGCAGCCGGTGCTCGACGCCGTGTTCGTGGAGCAGGCCGGAGACGACCAGGGCCTGTCGGTTGTCACGGGTGAGGATTGCGCAGGTTTCGGAGAGGGTCCGCAACCCGTCCAGAGTGAACGGATCGGTGAGGTCGCCCATTGCGTTCGTCGGAGCCAGAAGCAGGTCGCGCAGTTCCTCGTAGAGCGTCACCGCATCCTTGGCGTCGGTGACCTGTTGGAGCCGAGGACCGTGCGTCAGCGCGATCCGGGCCTCGGGGGTGATGGCCCGGAAGTTCTGCCCCAGGTGCAGTTCCACCAGGTCGTCGGGGTACGAGCAGCGCAGCCAGTCGAAGAACCGGCCGATCTCGTCGGAGCGTTCGGTCAGGCCCTGAATCTGGAAGCCGTAGACGGACTGGGCGGCGTCTCCGACGACAGTGAAGCCGCAACTGTCCTGGTATCGGTCCAGAAGCGCCTCAACGAGCTCTCGGCGTTTTCCCAAAAGATCTTGCACTTCGTCGATCACGACATGAGCGGGCGGAACGGCATCGCCGGCTTCCAGCGCTCCGTTCTCGATCGCCCGGGTCGCGGCTGTGATCCGCTCGTCGAAGCCGACAGTGCTCCACTCGCCGTCCGGATACGCCTGGAGGAGTACCCCGTAGGCCCAGGCGTCAAAGGTCTGGGCGCGCACCCGGCGGGCCCGCTCCCCGTGCCGGGCGATGCGATCGCGCAACTCGCGGGCAGCGGCCCGGGAGAAGGTGAGCACCAAGATCTCGGCGGCCTCCAGTGCCTCGTCAGGGTCCTGGTGCCCGCACAGGGTATCCAGCCGACGCACCAACGTGTGCGTCTTCCCCGCCCCAGCACCCGCCGTGACAAGGACGCGTGCGTCCCAGGGCTGCTCGACCACGGCCCGCTGCTCGTCGGTGAGCGGAGGGCTGTCGAGGTAGGCGTCGGTCACTTACGGCTCCAGAGGTGCTCGAACTGTGTGAAGGCGAGCTGAGTGTCGAAGTTGGCGATGTTGTCGGAGACGTTGAGGATCAGGCAGGTGTCCTTGCCGCCGTTCTTGGGCCCGCGCAGACCACGCCCGATCATCTGTTGGTAGACGTTGGTGCTGTAGACCGGGCGGGCGACGACCACGACACGGGTGGCGGGTGCGTCGAATCCCTGGGTGAGGACACCGTAGTTGGTCAGCACACGGATACGACCGTTTCGGAAGTTCTCGATGCGACTGCGACGGTCCTGCGCACTCGTCGTCGAGTCCACGGCGGCGGATCGGATACCTCGGTCGTTGAGCATCGCCGCCAGGTACTTGGCGTGGTCGACGGAGGTGGCGAAGAGCAACGTCGGCCAGTCGTCCGGCAGGCCGGCCACCGAATCGACGATGCGCCGGCTACGCGCGTGGTCGTCGGCGAGCCGCTGCTCGGCGGATCGGGAGAGCACCGCCATGCGATCGGCGTGCGTCTTCTCGTCCCGGGTCAGTTCGATCCAGCCACCCTCTAGGGTGCGGTGCTCGACCTGGGCGAGCATCTCCCACTTCTGAAGGTCGCGATACGGGTCGCCCGACGGGAAGACTCCTTGGTCGAGTCGCTTGTTGCCGAAGCGGTTGATCAGACGGCGGGTCTCCTCTTCGTTGGTGTTACGGAAAGGGGTGGCTGTCAGGCCGAGCAGATGCCGGCTTGTCTCGTACTGGGTGAGGCCCAACTGGCCCAGAATCTCGGTGTACCGCTTGGAGATCGCGGTGTGTGCCTCGTCCACGATCACCAGCGCGGCCTGTCGCAGCCAGGCGTACTGGTCGGTGCTCAGGCACCGCTCCAGCTTGGCGTCGGTGGCGACCACCAGGTGGGGGTGGTCGACAACGTTCCCGACCTCGTTGGTGCCCCACAACCGGCTGATGGTGAGCGAGCGCTCCGCGCCGACCTTGCTCCAGACGAACTTCCAGCTCTGAACCGCCTGTTCGCACAGCTCCTCGGTCTGGGCGATCCACAGCAGCGGCCCTTTGAGGTCACCGACGCGCTTGACCCAGCGGATCACAGCCTCGGCGGTGACCCGGGTCTTGCCGGCCCCTGTGGGCAGGGACAGCATGCCGCGCTGAGGGGCCAGCCGGTCGAGCATGATGGAGATGTTCCGGACCAGGTCCTCTTGGTAGTCGTGGAGACTCGGGAAGTCCCGCGGGCCCTCGACGGTCTCGAACGGGGGCGGGGACGGAGTCCTTGAACCGGCGAACGCGATAGGCAGTTTCATCTGTGAGACAAAGGCGATGGCGGCCGACGAACCCGTGTACCCGACCGGCGCGTTGGGGAAACGTGCCTGGATGTCCCGGGCGTGCTGATGGAGCACCCCGTCGCCGTGCGCGTTGAACGCCATCTGCGCGATCCGCCGTCCGGAGGGCTCCACGCCGTCGGCCGCCTGCAGCTCGGCCTCCATCAACCCTTCGGGGAGCCCGGCACGCAGCGCCTCCGCCCCGATCAGCAGCTCGATCTTCGCGACCGCGTCCTCGGCGTCACGTACGGCCTTCTGCGCGGCCTGCATGGCGCTGTCCCGCGCCATGCGCTCCTGGTGCTCCAGGACGGCCCGGCACCCGGCCGCTCCGAGACCGAGGCCGAGTTCGTGGTCGATCAGGATCAGCATCGGCTCGGGCCCCAGCGGGACGCGGACCTTGACAGTGCCGTTCTGACTGACCGCTTTGAGCGGGGTGGCGTGTGTGCCATTGGGTGTGCGGGTGATCTCCTCCAGTTCGGTGCAGCGCTGCACCAGGCTGTTCCGGTTTCCGCTGTTCAGGCGCTGGCGCAGAGCCGGGTACAGCTCGACGAGCGGCACCGGGTCTCCCTCGGCCACCTCGCGGGTCTCCCGGCTGATCACGTCGGAGTAGCGGAGCATGCCCCATTTCTCGACCATCAGCTCGGCGTCCTCGGCGGTCGGCACGAGCAGCGCGGGCAACTGCTCGGCACGCAGCGCCCGGTACTCAGCGGCATTGACGGCTAGGGTGATCTCGTCGTCAGGCCGGATATCCCAGGTGTCGCCGATCCGGCAGCGCGTCAGGGAGTCCTCGGGGAAGTCCGCGCCGAACCGGGTCAGCATCACGTAGGTGGCGCCGACGAAGGAGTCGTCCTCGCTGCGGGCCACCTCGTCGAGGAGTGCGTTCCAGCGGTCGGACGGCACCTCGTCGACTGTGGTCGGGAGACGCAGCTTGCGGGCCTTCTCGGGGGAGAGGTCGGCGACCGGCAGCACGTCACGGTAGGCGGCGAGCTGCGGACCGACTGCCTCCTTCAGCGGTTTGATCCCTTGCGAGGTGGCGACGGTGCCGTGCTTCCGCAGCATCCAGCGGATCGGCGAGGGAACGGCCTGTCGGGTGTTGCTCTGCGCGCCGAGCTGGCGGGTCCAGTTGTCCACCACGGCGTCGTCCGGAAGCGCCTTCAGGAAGGCGGCGCGGGACTCCTCCGAGAGTACGCGGAAGAGGTGGAGCGGCCCCCCGATCGCGGCTCCCTCGACCTTCATGCGGTTCAGTGTGGGACGGGGGGCGCGGCTGTCCAAGCCACGCAGGTAGGCGGCGTGGACAGCCTCACGGTACTCCTCGAACCAGGCCTCGCCCGTCCTGGGCTGAATGCCGCTGGTCGGCCGCTCACGGAGGCCCACCTGGGAGAAGAAGGGCTTGTCGTCGGAGTGGAAGTCCATGTCGACAGCGACACTCGGGTCACGCGTCGCGTCGACCACGACGCCCGGCAGCATGCAGTCCTCGATCGACCGGAACCGCCCGTCGGCGGTCCGCACGCGCAGGGTCGAACGCGGGTCGGGCACCCTCTCCAGGACCTTGTGGGCGAGTCGTCGGATGCCGGCCTGGCGGAACAACTCCCAGAACCGCTCCCAGTCGGTCTCGCTGTAGTGGGCGAAGCTCTGGTCGAGAACGCTGACGAAGCGGCCCTCGGCATCGGCCTCCTGGATGCCCAGGGTGTCGAGCGCGTGTGCCAACGAGTCGTCCTGGGCGAGCGTGTCGACCACGTATACCAGGGCTTCGCGGAGGCCGCCCTCGTCGGCGCGGCGGAACACACGACCGGGTACGGGGGCGACGAGGCCGTGCTCCTCGGTGAGGACGATGCGAGCCTTGCGGGCCTCCTCGGCGTACGGGGAACGAACCTCGACCATCTCCGCCAGAATCTTGATGGCAACCGTTGACGCTTCTGCGGTGCCGCTCTCGACCAGGGCCTCCAACCAAGTGCGGACGTCGGCTCGTTCGTGTCCGGCAGCGCCGAGAATGTGCTCGACCTTTCCGGAGCGCAGAGAATCCGCCTCGACGCTGGGGTGCAACCAGTTCGAGGGGCGCCCGGGGCATTCGTGCCACATCCGCAGCCAACCAGAGAGTTTCTTCAGGTCTCGGTCGAACCGGGGATGGATTCGTAGTTCCGTCGGAACGCGCAGCAGTCCGTCCTGGTCGGGCAGCGACGGGCCGACCGCGGTGCGGGCCCAGATCTCCCGGGTCAGGAACTCGTCGGCCCAGCTGATGGCTTCCTTGACACGGCCGGGCAGCAACGGGAGGTAGGCAGCGGGATCCTCGGCGGGTGCCAGGTCGGGGAGCGAGTCGACGACCAGCCGCGCCGCGACTCGAATCATCTCCTGGTTGAAAGGTGAGGAATCGAGGAGATTCTGCCTGTCCTCGTTCGTCTTCCAGGCGCCGTTGAGGATGCCGCTCAGCGACATCTCGTACTTGGTGGGGAAGAAGGACCAGAACCTTCCCCGACCGCGCGAGCGGGGGCTGACGTACAGGCCGCTTTCCGGGTCCTTCGCCAAAGCGGGGACACCCCAGGCGAGGTCGAGCGAGAGCCGGTCGTGTAGTTCGCCAGCGTCTTCGCGGGCTGCGGGACCGGGCTCGTGGGTGGTGGTGAACACCCGCCATCGGTCGGTGGCGACGGGCTTCCCGGTCCGTTCCTCGACCACGGTGTGCAGGTCGCCGACCTGCTGGGTGGTCAGTGTCCGGCGGGCCACGGGACGGAGCCGACGATCCTCCAGCACGACCTTCGCGACGTGGGGTGAGAAGAGCTGGAATCCCACCGGGAACTCGTCGCGAGGCTCGCCGTGCTCCTTGGCGCGACCGCCGTGCATGTCCCGTCCCAGTCGGTCGTCCGCCTTCGGTAGCAAGGGGAGTCTGACGACGGTGGTCGCCCAGGTCAGCAGCTCGTGCAGGACGGGGTCGGCGGCCCGCTCGGCCTGCATGTCGAGCGGCCGGGCCATTCGCAGGACGGGGGCGTCGAACTCCGGGCCGTAGCGCGCTGTCACACCGGGCACGGCCTTTATCTGTGCGTACGACCAGGCGCGGTCGAATCCGAAACTTCCGGTGCGGCTGAAGAATTCCGGCGCGTTCGTGACCACGAGGACGGATTTGACCCCGACACCGAATCGTCCGATCTGGCCGCCACGCTTCCTCGACATGCTCATCCGGAGGATTGTTTCTGCACCTTCCGGGGTTACCGGGTCTCCTTCGTTGGCGCAGTACAGATGGGTTGTGGTGAGGACGACTTGGACTCGGCCTCCCGGATCGCCGGCGATTTCATCGGCCGCGTTCTGAACCAGCTCGAAAAGCTGACGGTCACCGTACCCGCCCTGCGTGATACGGCGCTCTCCATTTGCGTGTTCCGCTACGAGGCCGGGGTCCACGGAGTAAGTCTTCAGGACACGGGAAGACTGCTCGAGAACAGTGTCGATCACCGAAGAGAGCGAAGCTTGCACTATTTGCACTCCTGGAAAGTGAGAGTTGAGAGGAAAGTTGGGAGACGGGCCGGCTGCCGGCTTCGATGCAGCCGACCCGTAAACGTTTGGAGCAGGGGTTAGAATGCGTCGCAAAATGCTCATGGGAGTGACTCGACGGAAGGCGCGATCGGGGCCCTCAAGGAGTCTCTAATACGCTTCAGCGTGGTGTATTGAAAAATCTCAACCCAAGGAGTGGGTGCCTGAAGGCAGCTTCAGAACGCGCTCGGCCAGGTCAGGGAAACCCTTGATGAAATCTGCCTCGGACAGGCAGTACCACTCAAGGAGTTCGGCCACCTCCTCTCCGTTCTTTGCTATTTGCATTTGCAGCTTAAATCCATTTACTTCCCGGCCTGAGTTCAGGTACTCGCCGTATCCTTGTTCGTCCATGAATGTTTCACCCCTGTCGTGTCGAAGTCGTCAAGTCGCGCAGGGGTGGTTATGGTTCATGTCCCCCTGAATGGGTAGCTCATCTTTTTGAGATGCGTACCGGTAAAACACGCTAGCGGGCGCAGAGCTTGCGTCGCCAGTGTTTTGAGAAAACGGGAAAATTTTGCTAGGCCGCACCGACTTGGCGGCCGCGCGAATGCTTGATCGTGTCAGGTGTGCGAGCGTTGTTGATCTACGAAGTCGGGATATGGGCGCACTTCTCTCTCGGCCGCCCGGTCTACCCGTAGGTGTTTCGTGAGCGAGGCGGCACTTCCGCCGTCATGGACATTACCGAATGGTCCCGCGATCTGGCAAGACCAACTCCTCGTGGAAAAACGGGCGTTGGGTCGTTCCTTCGTGGCAAGCTGCTCGTGGAGCCTGGCTCGGGAATCAGAGTCCCTTGCTCGGCGAGCTGGGCGCCGGTAACCCCGCCGGGCGGCAGCCGGTGATCAGGCAGACGCGCTCGATGGTGAGCTTGCCGCTGGTGAAGTCCTTCCTCCAGCGCACGACTTGGAGGGCCTGGCGGGCATCGGCGTATTCGAAGTGTGCGAATACGCCGAGCGATCAGCACCGCAGGCGGCGGCCTTCAGCCGCCGGATTGCCGGGGTGGTCGAGGCTGATCTCATGCCAGGCACGCCAGGGCAGACGGCGGACCCTGTCGAACAGGGGCCCGGAAGGCGGGGATCTCGTTGCTCTGCCGGTGGGGGCGGGCGAGGGGGCCTGCCCCCACCGGTGGGGGCGAGGGCGTCTGGTTGAGGATCGGCGTGACTTGAGAGCGTTCAGTGCACCCCAGGGAGGCCTATTGGTATGCAATGGGACAGAACGGGCAGTGAAGTGAAAGCGATCAGGGCAATCGGATCTATCAACTAATGATTGACAGGATCTTGATCGTCAAATTAGCCTCCTGGTCTGCCGCTTGCGAGCCGCACGCGGCCCCCGGAAGGAGCAGGTGGCGCGTGGAGACAGGTGAGGAGTTCGGGCCTTGGTTGGCCCGACAGCTCAAGCTCGCAGGGAAGACGCAGGCCGAACTGGCTGATGAGCTGAGGCTGACTCGGGCTGCCGTCTCCGCGTGGATCACCGGAAGGTCGACTCCCCGGCCGACCGTCATGACGGACATCGCCAGGGCGCTCGGCACGGACCTCGGCACGGTGCACACCCGAACCACCGATACCCAGGTCGGCCTCCCGGTCACCTGGTACCACCGTCCCGGTTACCCCGACGGCGGCCGTGAACTGGGTAACGCGGCTGCCTTCGCCTTCGACGCCGACGTCCAGGTCCTCGCACGCGAGACCTGTCAGAACAGCCTCGACGAGCGACTGGCGCAGAACGGCCGCCCGGTCCGTGTCCGTTACACCCTGCACGAGCTGACTGGCGAGGCCTTGGACGCCTTCCGTGAGGCGATTCTCTGGAACGACCTCTTCCCCCACTACTCCGCGGTCTCGGAGATCGCCGGCAACCAGAAAGTCGGTCGCGTCGTGGACGCCGGGGTGCGCGACATGTACGAAAAGGGTCGTCTGGTCCTGCTCCGAGTCGACGACTACAACGCTTCCGGCCTCATCGGCGACGACTACGCGGACGGGAAGTTCGCCGCCGTGGTCAGGCGTCAGCTGGAGAGCCTCAAGTCCGGGCACGGCGCGGGTGGTTCGTACGGCCTGGGCAAGGCGACGTTGTGGGCCACCAGCGCCCTCGGACTCGTCCTCATCAACTCCACTCTGTCCGTGCCTCATGAGGGGCGTACCGAACGTCGGGTCATCGGCCGCCTCGAACTGCCGTGGCGCGAGGTCGACGGCGAGCCGTACGCGGGTCCTGCCTGGTTCGGGCGCCCCGATCCTGATTCGCCCGGGGCCAGGGTTGCCCGTTCCTGGTGGGCCGACGAGGAGACCGTGGCTCACCTGCACCTGACCCGGGAAAGCGACGAACCCGGCACTTCCTTCCTCATCGTCGGCGCGCATGACGTGGCCAGTCTTGAGGAGAAATCGTCCGAGGGGGACGACGAGACCATGGGTGAGGAGGGCAATGAGGACACGCGTGACATCAGTAAGATGCACCGCCGACTGGTCAAGGCGCTGGGGCGTGACTTCTGGGCCGCGATGACCGGTGGGGGCAGCAGGCTTCCCCTCCTAGAGGTCTCTGTCCGTACGTTGCGCAACGGCGACGTGGTCGTACCGGAGGAACAGGTGGACCCGTCTGTCGAGCAACCCTCCCGGACTCGTGCCCTGAGGGCTCATTACGAGGGGACCACCGTGGATCGGCTCACCGAAGCCGGGCAGGTGGCGGCACGTAGTGTTCCGTTGAAGCTTCCGTTGTCCGGAGGCGCCGTGGGGACTCTCGGGACGCACCAAGCGGTCCTGTTGGTCACTGAAGCCGCCAATGACAATGACACGCCGAAGAACCAGGTGCACTCGCTGCGTGGTAACCGCATGACCGTCAAGAAGGCCACAGTTCCGAACCTGCCGCTCGGTACCAACCCTTTCCAGGCCGTTCTCCTGGTGGGGGACGCAGCCGGGGAATCGGCCCCCTTTGCGGAGGAGGCCGAGGAGTTTCTGCGTGCGGCGGAACCGCCTGAGCATGACCGGTGGGGGCAGACGGAGGAGCTGACCCTGCGCTGGTCGCCCTCGGCGTACCGGCGGATCAATACGCTGACCACTGAGGTCAACAATGCTGTCAAGGAACTCGTCGCAAGGCCCAAGCGTGGCAGTCGCGAAGGCGGTGAGGCCCTGCGCAAGGCGTTGACCGTGAAGAAGAGGCCCAAGGCCAAGGCACCGTCCGGGCCGGTGGTTCCGGTACTGGACGCGCTCGATGCCACGATCGGCGATGGCGGTGAGTGGCAGATCACCGCAGAAGTGAGCATCCCGCGGGGCGACGAGGTCGTCCCGATGGTGCCGGTCGCCCAGCTGGACGTGCGCTCCGGGGGTCGCCCGAAGCTGGATTGGGCAGAACTAGTGGCCATCGAGGGCTGTGAGGTGGAGGACGGGACCCTGCGCTTCACGCCGGGCGCGCGGCGCGCGAAGTTCCGAGGATCCACCGATGTCACCAGCCACCCGGTGAGGACCACGCTCACCCGCCTCGTCCTCGAACTCCGTGCCGGCAAGGGGGAGTGACGCGTGAAGATCTACCCGTACAAGCGGCTCAACCGGCCGGTCACGCTCAGGGTGACCTCGGTGTCCCTCAAGCTCTCCGACGGCACCCGCGATCAGCTGGAGACCACCGCGTACTCGACCCAGCAGCAGGCCGTCGCACTTGGCATCGCGGGCCACACCGACTGGGTGAGCGCCACGATCGGCCTCTCAGCGACGCTCCCGCCCGGGGCGAACGCGCCGGACGCCGCCTGGTCCGATCTGCGCGTCCTCGCCGTTCTGACGGACGGTGAGACCAATGTCCGCACCTCCGCGGCCCTCACACGTGACGCTGAGGACGGCCGTGACTGGTCGGGCTCCCTGGAGGTGCTTCGTGACGATCACTTGGGTCGGGCCTCCCTCGCCGTGCATGCCGTCGGGACGGTGAACGGAATACGTGGACGGTCGATCGCCGAGACCGACCGGAGCTGGATCGTCGACACGGTTTCCGAGGAGCCGGTCCGTGGGCTCCAACTGGACGTACAGAAAGCCTCGTTCAAGAGGAGCTCCCGGGAGTGGCTGCAGGCTTACGCCGACGCGCCCTGGATCGTGGACACCTCGGCCAGGGTTCCCACGGTGTTCGTGAACACCGATGTCGAGGGGGTCATCGGGCTGTTGGACAGCAGCGGTTCTGGTGTGGAGAGCAAGGTGCGTGACCTCCTGGTCGCTCAGATGGCCACCGATGTCTGGACCGCGGTGTTCCACAGTGCCATCGGTGATCTGGAGGTGGAACCTGGTGGTGGCCCGGTCTTCCCGAGCGACTGGCAGGGCGAGGTCCTGCGCGAGATGCTCCCGGACGTGATTCCCGGCGTGCATGTCGAGGAAGCCCTGCGACAGGTCCATCGCCGGCGCACTGGAGACTCGGGTTGGGTCGAGCTCCAGACCCGCATCCACTACGCGGCTGTCCGCCGTGCTGATGCCACCAGGGCGCTTGCCTATGCCATCCGCAGTCTGGAACAGACGAACCGAGAGAGTGAGAAGTGATCACCCAACCGAACCACGTTCCGGAGCGTTTGGCGCTGCTCCCTACCTCGGCCGTCGATCCGTTCCTCACCGAGGAGCTGCTCAAAGGCGAGCAGGTACACGGCGGCATCGAACTCGCCAAGGTCGTCGAGTCGCTTCCCGAGGACGACGCCAGGTGGTCGGTCGAGCCAGTCCGAAGCCTGGTGGAAGACGCTATGTTCGAGTTCCGGGAGGACCGTACCCGAGCAGACGCGTGGCTCGCGCCGCGTCTCCACGCGACGCTGCGTCTGACGCGGCGAGAGGCGGCGGACAGGCGTCTGTGGAACCACATCGCCTTGGCGGTGGCCCCCGACTATGTGGCCTGGCGTCACCTGTCGGAGCCGACCGCGAAGAAGCCGGAGAGGCGTATCGCCGCGGAGCGTTTCCGGGGCCCCGCGGACCGTCAGTGCTTCTCCCGTCTGTGGTGGGCGGCTGAGCTCTTCCGGAACGGGCCGGACTATGAACCGGCCGAGGCCGCCTGCGGAAACCAGGACCTCATCCACACCGTTCTCCGGATGGAGCTGATCGACCACCGTCCCACCGCCCAGGCCCTGGTCCGTCTTTTGAAGAACGGACAGGTCTCCACCGGGCGAGACATCAACGGCCTCAGCATCGCGATCAACGCTGCCGGAGCAACCTTGATCTACGACGTTCTCGCACCGGATGAGCCCCTGAACCCTGCTTCCTTGCGGGAATGGATAGCCGAGGCTGGATCGGCACCACCGGTCGAGCGGCACGAACTCCCGAAGGGGCCCGACGAGGATCCTGTTCCGGAGAAGTCCGTGGCTGCCCTCACCGAATACTTCGCGGAGCTGTTCGAGACGGCGCCGGTCAGGGGCCGGGCAAGCGCGGACCGACCTACTGCTTGACCGACGCCTTCTTACGCGGTCGCGAGGAGGGCGGCGGCACCTGATCCTTGGCGCGCGGGCACCTGTCCGTGCAAGCGTCCGCGTCCCCACAGCCGTGGCTTCGCAGCTTGGCCCGCTGCTCCTCCGTGGCCGCTGGCCACGGCTTGTCCAGGACCTCAATGTCGGGCACGGGAAGGCCGAGCGCGGCGCTCAGCAGGTGCATACCGAACGCGGGCGGCACGGCATTGCCTACCTGCTGGGCCTGTGCCGTACCGGACCACGGGTAGTCCGGCGGGAAGCTCTGCAGCATCCCCGCCTCGTTCATGCTGAATCGTGCGCCCTCGTGGACGATGTTCTCGTCGAGATGTTCGAAGACCACGAAGCGGGAGATGCGGCCGGTTACGGTGGCGGCGGGCTGCTGATCGGTCCGTACCCCGCGCCGTCCCGGGTTTCCGGAGCTGCCGTAGTTCGAGCGGACCAGGAAGGGGGTGGCTCGCCCAGGATGCTTGCCCGCCTGGTTGCGGAGCACTTCACCCATCGACCTCCACGACTCCAGGTCCTTGTCGGTCTTCTCCCGCCCTTCTTCAACCTCCGGTGCGCGGCTCTCGTCCAGGGTCGGCTGATGGACCTGGCTCTCGGCCTGGTCGTTCCTCCGATTCCATTCCTTCGGCTCGTAGGCGTGATGGGTCCGCGGAGGCAGCGAGGGCTTACCGAGTCCTATACGCCGAGCGATCAGCACCGCGCGGGATCGCGTCTGCGGCACCCCGTATGTCTCGGTGGCGAGAACATCGAAGACGACTTCGTACTTGGTGCCGTCGGGCAGGCCCTTGTTCGTCAGCGCCCTGGCGTAGTGTTCCCAGACCGGGGCGACCGTGGGTACCTGTTCCAGGACGATGACGTCATACGGGCGGTTCGCCCGGTTCGGGCTCCTGGTTGCTTGGATGGCGTAGCGAAGAGGCTCGAGAACCAGGGCGGTGCGCGGGTCGCTGAGCTTCTTTAGATCCTCGTCGATCGCTTCGTCGGGCTCGCCCGCGATCAGTCGGCGGATGAACCGCTTGACTTTCTCCAGGGCTTCGCGGCCTGCGCCGTGACCGGCCACCGAGTAGGTCTGGCACGGAGGTCCACCGGCAAGCACATTGATCTCCGGCGGTAGCGACTCGAAGTCGTCCCGGCGAACCGCGCTCACATCGGCGTGGAGGGTGTCCAGCCCCGCCGCGTATCGAGTCAAGCAAGCGCTCTTGTCCCACTCGATGCCGAGACTCGGGATGTCGAGCGCGTGTCCGGCGACGTCCAGTCCTCCGGGTCCCGCGAAGAGATCCAGGACAAAAGGCCTGTCGAGGATGGATTGCTGGGGCGCCGTGCTGGTCATGGGGCTGAAGTGTAGCCGGCAGCGAAGGTCGCCGGATCACTGTTCAGCGCTTCGGCGACGGCTCGCCCGAGCGCCTTCCCGACAGGCGGCGGGGTCGCGTGTCCGACCTGACGATACCGGGCGGTCTTGAGCCCGCTGATCTGCCACGTCGCGGGGAAGCCCTGCAGCAGTGCCGCCTGTTCGACCGTGAGCTTCACCATATTGTCCCTGCCGAGTTCCGGATCCCAGACGAAGTCCGGACCGGGGACTCTGTCACCGACGGTATGCGCGTTCACACCCATCGTCGCCCACTTCTTTTTGGCTCTGGTGGGCCCCAGGTCGGCGCCACCCCGGTTCTTCGACCCTCCCACCAGCGTGGGAGCCGGCTGATCGGCCTGGGCGGCCCAGTGAGCGGCGTCCGTCCAACCTCGTACGGCCATGGACGGCTCCAACGCGGCACCGACCGTCATCGGTTCGCGCACTGTCGGTACCGGTGGTCGGAAAGCCCTGGCCCACTGTCGTTGGACAGCTACCAGGACTCCATGCTTCCTGCTCTGAGGTACGCCGAAGTCGACGGCGTTCATGACGAACCAGCTGAACGCGTATCCCAAGTGATCCAGTTCGGTATGGACGAAGTCACGAAAAGGTTGATGGATCTCGGAATGGACGAGCTCGGGGACGTTCTCGATGAGCACCGCCCGCGGTCTGACGGCATGAACGAGATATACGGCTGCTTGCAAAAGCCGTTGTTCCACACCGGTGTCCACCCGCCGGGCAGTCGCGCTCGACCTCACCCGTGGCAGGCCGGCCGTCAGGAGGTCCACGTCGTAACTCACGGGGTGCTCGGCCGGATCGAAGTCCAGCAGGTCCGTGCACAACACGTTCCACAACGGCCGGTTGGTCCGCAGGGTCGTGACGGCCAGCTCGTCGTCGTCCAGCAGTAGGCGCGGCTCGAACCCCGCCTGCTCCAGTCCGAGGGCGAGTCCGCCTGCTCCAGAGCACACATCGACGAAGGTCAGATCCCCCACTCTTTCCCTCTCCTCATGCCTTCTGCCAGCCGACGTTCCACAGCCGCTCTCACCCGTACGGCCACTTCCTCAGGAGCCTCATGCTCCCAGAACCGCAACACCGTCCACCCGTGCGCGGTCAGGTGCGCCGTCGTCTCCCTATCGCGGGCCATGTTCCGGTCGAGCTTCGTGCGCCACCACTCAGCGTTGGCCCTCGGCTGCGTAGCGTGTTGCGGGCACCCGTGCCAGAAGCACCCGTCGATCAGGACGGCGACCTTGGCCCGGGTGAATGCCACGTCGATACGTCGCCGCGTCATGCCCGGCACCGGGTACTCCACGCGGTAGCGCAGGCCGGCCGCGTGCAGCAGGCGTCGCACGGCCAGCTCGGCGTTCGTGTTCTTGCTGGCCTGACGCGACATGCGTGCCGAGACGTCGGGGGAGGAGGGCCTCACGTTGTCCAATGGTGTCGCGCCTCAGGAGTGTGCGTCGTCTCGGTCGATAACGATCGCATCCTGCCGGCCCGAGTCGACCGTACGGAACCGGATCAGCGGGCGACCCGTCCCCACCGACGACTCCGGCGCGACGAGGGAAAAGGCTATGACGACGTCACCGGCGTCCACCGTCCTGTCGGAGGCGAGGCGGGGCTCGGATTCGATCACCGGGTACAGCAGCAGTGCCCCGCGGCGCGGGCGGACGAGCCGCTCCACCGGCGGGTTTCCTGCCGTCCCGACGGCGCCCGCGATGCGCAGCACGGCAGCGCGGTGCTTGGGCTCACTGAGTGCGCCGAACAGCGAGCCGCGCCGGCGCGTACGGCGAGCTGGGGTGAAGGGGCCATGACCCAGGATGCGGACCTCCGTGCGCTTGGCCGAGGTCTGCAACGGTGTGATCACGAGCCAATCGTCGATCCCCGCCGGCTGCCGCCCCGCCTCCAGTAGGAACTCCAGATGCGGCGAGAACTGGCTCGGGATCGACCACCGCAGGTCGCACAACACTCTGGTCAGCGTCTCGTGCGAGACCGTCCCCACGCGCGCCTCGTACGAGGTGCCCTCTCCGACCGACAGGCGCACCGGGCCCTCCCCCAGCGCGGCGAGCACGGGCTCCCAGCATCCGGTGTTGTGGGCCAGCTCGTCCGAATCCTCGGGGTAGGCGGTCGGCTCCACCCAGGTCCCCGGCGACCGTACCTCCACCAACTCCGCGTTGAACATCTTGTTCCGGGCCGACGGCTTCACCCACGGCAGGTGCTGGGCCACAAGCGGTGGGATCTGAGAAGGGGTGACCTGGGGGCGGCCGTCCACCAAGGGAGCGTAGCGGGCCAGTTCGGCACGGAAGAGTTCCTCGTCGCGGCAGATCGCCTCGAAGGCCTCGTACAGGTCGACGGTCTTGGCATTGCGGCCACGCCCGAGAGACTCCTCACGGCCGATGTAGAGGCGTACGAAGTCACGGTACCCGGGCCGGAAACCGAACCAGCGACCCATCTGCATCAGGGTGTCGGCCTGTTGGGTAGTGCGGCGGTAATACGTGATCGTCAGGCCCTCGACCGTGAAGCCACGGGACAGCTTGGTGCCGCCTACGAGGATCTTCCAGACGTTCGGGGTGCGGTCGAAGTCCAGATCGGGCTGGGCGTAGTCGCGTTCGCTGTCGCCGTTGACGACGATGACCGGGGTGCCTCCCTTGGCGATGAGCTGGTGGGCGCGGGAGATGTAGCGCTTGAGGTCCGCGTACGTCGCCGGGGTGGGCAAGGCGCTGGCCGCGTACGTGTGGAAGTCCTTCTCAAAGAGGGAGGCGAGGCGGGCATGGCCTTCCGGCCCTGTGTACGCGGCGTTGTGCCACATCGTGCTGATGCGCAGGGCGAGGGCGGTGTGCTCTGCCATCCTGACCGACTCGTGCACCAGCATGGTGTGGTGGCGGAACGGGCCCTCGGGGACGCCGTGGTCAACACGGTAGAGCTTGAGTGCGCCAGTGAGGACGAAGGCGTCCATGGCCTCCTGGAGGCGGTCGCCCGTGGAGTCGTAGATGCCTCGGACGTGCTTCTTCTCGGTCTCGCCTGCGCCGTCCTCGACGTCGTCCAGGTCATGGAAGTCCTGCACGCCCATGTAGCCGGTGGGACGCGGGAGGGAGATCAGGAAGTCGCGAGGGAAGAGGTCTTCCTCGTCACCCGGGTCGATGAAGACGTTCGCGAAAGGAGTCGCGGTGTAGCCGACGTACTGGGCGCGGGGCAGGAGCTTGAGGAGTTTGCTGATCTGACCGTTGATCGCGGTGCGGGTGACCGTCCCGGCCTCCCATTTCTTCGGGTCCGTCGTGTTGACGGAGGCCTGGTCCGACTCGTCATCGATGATCAGGGCCGGTATCTCGCTGAGGATCGGACCCATTTTCTTGAGGTCCTTGACCAGCTTCTCCAGCACCGACTTGTTCTTCTTCACAACCATGACGCGGGCGCGGGCCGCATGCAGGTTCGCCGGGTCGTACAGGGGCTTGGTGCGGTCGGGCTTCTCGAACTCGAGGGCGCTGATGCCGCGTTCCAGCGCCATGTAGTCACGGTCGCGAGAGGTCAGACGCTCGATGTCGAAGGCGCCGAGCGTGGAAGGGCGGGCGCCGAACGAGACGAACTTCGCGGGCCAGTCCTCGTCGTCCTGGTAGTCGATACCGACCAGGGCGTCCGGGTCGTTCGCATCGGCGGCGCCCAGGATGTTCTCCTGGCCGATCAGTTCCATGTCGAGCCGGCGCTGGGTCTGGCCGCGCAGCAGGTTCAGGGTGCCGCCCAGGACGATGACCAGGCGGTAGCCCACGTCGATTGCCTTTGCGGTGACGCCGGTGAAGTTGGCGGTCTTGCCGGACTGTACGTAACCGACGACGAGTCCGCGTGCACCGTAAGAGTCGTCACGGGTGGGGTCGGCAAGCCGCTCCACGACCGCATGGGCGGCCTCGTCCAGGCTGGAGACCGCCGCGTCGCTCCAGCCCTTGCGGCGCAGCAACTGCTCGTACGAAGTCCAGTAGAACGAGCGATTCGCCGCCTGCTCCCGGGTGTACCAGGGCTGGAACTCGCGGCTGATCGTGACAGGACCCGGTTCTTTGTGGACCGGGACGGCTGCGTCGAGCGCTTTGCATAGATCCGCGCCGAACGCGAGCTTGTCGTAGACCTCGGCGCGGCGCTCCGGGGTGCGAGGCGTGGTGGCCGACCAGGCGGGGGACTGTTCGAAGTCCCATGCGGTGAGCTTGCGGCGCCAGAGAGCGAGCAGTTCGTCGCCGGGGCCCGCGGTCAGGATGCGCTCGCCGAAGTGGGATATGTCCGTGTCGGTCGGTTCGTCGGCGTCGCCGAGGGCGAAGGCAAGTTTGGCGAAGTGCCTGGGGCCGCGTCGGCTCATCGCGTCGAGAACCTCGCCGTGGAAGTCGGTGAGGTGGTCGACAGCGGGCTTGTTCTCGGTGGTCACGGCGGCTCGGCAGCCTCTCTGGGAGTACGGGAAGATGCGGGGGGAGAGAAGTGGCCTAACCCTCGGCGCGGGCGAGTTCCGCCCGTACCGCGGTGACGAGCACGCTGTTCCACAGGGCGACCTTGTCGGTCTGGTTGGCCCAGACCCGCTCCTTCTGGAAGATCTCGTTGAGCATCAGATAGAGAAGGCTCTTGAGGACCGGGGCATCGTTGGAGCCTCCGCGTCGGCCGCCGTTGAAGGCGTGCCGGTAGTCCTTGTTGAGGACGACCAGGCGCTCCTTGTGGTCGATCGTGAAGAGCAGCTCGGCGGAGTCGACTCCGGAAGGCACGTCGAGCTTCGCCCAGGTGAAGGCGATGGGGTCGTCGCCCTCCAGCTGGGGCAGTTCGTCCCGCAGCGTCCGCTTCAGCTTCGGGTCGATGCCCTTGCCGGGTGGGATGACGGCCACGCGTTTGACCTCGGTTCGCCGCTTGGCGGCCTCGCGATAGGTCGCCTCGGCCTCGCGGACGTACTCGGTGAAGGTGTGGCCAGTGCTGGGGTCTGCTGCCTTCTCCAGTCCGCGGGCGAACGACGGGGTGACCTGGACGCCGTCCTTCTTGACGGTCAGGGCGAACACGTCGTTGGGCTCGGGCGGCAGATCGACGGCGATGCGGGCGAGGGAGAGGTGGCCCTCCGGGCTCCGGGTGTCGTTCCAGCCGCCGGCCTGGACGAGCCGGTCGTTGCGGTAGAGGTAGAAGCCCTGACGCTCGGCGAGCGGTCCGATGCCGCGGTATGCGACGAGCGGTGACTTGGGCGGCCATATGTGCGCGGTGAGTGAGACATCGCCGACGCCCTCGACAGGCGCGATGTACGTACGGGGATAACCGGGGCGGCCCGGGATCCGGTAGCCGAACGGGTCGATGGGCTCCACGCCCCGGTGGTCCAGTTCCTCGCGGGCGTGGACGTCCTCGACGACGATGTCTACGTGGAAGTCGTCGCCGGCCAGGAAGCGGTGGAGGTAGAGACCGAGATGGGTCTCAAGCCGTTCGATCGCGTCATTGAGGTAGCGATCGGTCTGGCCGGTGGTGATGGTCTCGAACGCGCGCACCTGGTCCCAGCGCACGATCGTGCCGTGCCAGTCGATGATCCCGTCGTAGCGGTCGATCAGGCTCTGGCAGTACATCGCATCGACGATGTCGCAGGTGAAGTCGGCCTGCGCGCGGGCGGTGAGCCAGCGGCGGCCGGCCGACGGGCTGCTCTTGGTTCGGCTGATCACGGTGAGCGCGTCGGCGTGCGAGAGGGAGGCGGCCTTCAGCCCGGCGCCGAAGTGCCCGAGGGCGCCGGCAGCGTACTCCTCCCGCCCGCCGACGGTCATTGCCGTGTCCAGACCTGCCTCGTCCATGCCTCGGCCGTCGTCGATGACGAGCAGGCCGGCGAGACGGTCTCGTCCGCCGTGCTCACCGGTGTCCCGTAGGAAACTCACGACGACGTTGTGGGCACCTGCGTCGATCGAGTTGTCGATCAGGTCAGCGATGGCCGCCTCGAAGCCGTAGCCCTGGTGCGCGAGCGATTCGAACGACCTGGCCGCCGGGGGGAGTCGCTTGCTGCCGATTGTGGGGACGTCGTACTGCCAGTCGACGCCAGGCTGGTAGGGCATGGTTCCTCAAATGCACAGGTCAGGGCCCGCTTCACAAATAGCGGCCCCCTACATCCAACAGACGGTGGGTGTGACCGTACTGCAAAGGTTGGACATAGGGGGAGGTGGATGCCGAACAGGGGCGATAAATCCCTTATTTGACAGCATCTTTGGCCAGGGATTCTCCTCTCGGATCACCCTTTATGTGTATATGCCTTCTTCGCTCGATCGCACTGAGACCGGCATGGTTCCGCAAGTCGGTGAGCCGTAGCGGGCTCCAGCGCGTGTGGAGCCAGGAGGGTGGGCAGCAGTCGGCCTGGACTGCTGGCCAGGGTTGTGGGCGTGCCAGGTCACGCCCCGTGGCAGCCCTCGTACCCCCGGCCCGACGCACACCAGCAAGCCACCCCCCGCTGAGGCGGCCAAGCCACCGCCCGCCCCCGTGCCGCCAGCGTCGTCGCATACTGCGGCAGCAGAGTCACCTCCGCCGGGGACGAGCCCTCCGACGCCGCGAACGCCTCATAAGAAGGCACCGTCCCCGTCACGATCCCCAGGTTCGGCGTCCCCGAGGACGCCAGCTCGCGCAGGGACGACTCTATGGTCGCGAGGTGCTGCTCGTGGGAGGGGTACTCCGCCGCGAGGCCCGGGTACGCGGCGAGCAGTTCCGCCAGCTCGTCGGCCGGCCAGTGGAGGATCGCGACCGGGAAGGGGCGGGAGAGGGCCTCCCGGTAGGCGCCGAGCTCGGCTCGCAGGCGGGAGATCTCCGCTTCCAGTTCGGCCGGGTTGTCCGACCCGAGGGACCAGACTCGCTTGGGGTCGTGGAGTTCGTCCAACGACACCGACGAAGAGTGGAGGGTGTCGGCCAGGGCGTCCCAGTCGTCGTGGGGGAGGCCGAGCATGCGGCGGACGCGGTGGCGGCCGTAGAGGAGGGGGTGAGTGGAGTAGGGGGGCTCCGTGACGTCCGTCAGGAGCAGCGTCGCGGCCTCCGTGAACGTGTCGTGCGCCGCCTCCAGCTCGTCGTGGGTCTCGAGGGCCTCCGCCACGATGACCCAGGGGGCGGGATCCCGCGGAGCGGTCGCGCGGACGCCGTCGATGATCGCGCGGGCCTCGGCCTCGTGGTCGTACTCCCAGAGGTTCGAGGCCTTGAGGGCCCGTACCAGGTGGGGGTTCTCCAGTTCGGCCGACGAGCCGGCCGAAGAGCCGTCCGACGAGGACAGCAGGCGGTCGTAGAGCGCGGTCGCGGCGGGGCGGTCGCCGGAGAGTTCCAGGTGGGCCGCGGCCTGGAGGAGCAGGGCCTCGGCGTCCTCCGGGTACAGGCCGGCGGTCCGCTCCAGGCGTGCCGCTTCGGCGGTGTGGTCGACGTTCTCGGCAGGCGTGTCGGGGCGCATGGGGGACACCGTAGCGCCGACCGGTGACAAAGGGAGAGGCACATTCCTTCGAGTCCCACGGTCATCGGTCGGTGGTGTCCCCCCGGGGGGCGCGGTCAGCAGCGGTCGGCCGAGGCCGGCCGCGGGGTGTCCGGCGCCGGTGGCCGACGGCTCATACCGTCACCCCGTCCACCTGCAACGTCTGCACCGACTTCGCCGCGAACGGCACGCTCACCGTCTTGCCGGACAGGTAGGTGTCGGAGTGGGAGGCGTAGAGGTCGCTGCCGCCGGTCGTGACCGTGTTCCAGCGGGGGACCAGGCCGCCGGAGCCGCCCGTCACCGTGGTGAAGCGGGAGAGGTCGAAGGTCAGGGTCTGGGCGGAGGAGGCGGTGTTGGCCGCGACGATCACGAGTCGCTTGGCGCTCTTGTCCAGGGCCGCCGCCGCGTAGCTCACGCCCGTGTCGAGGATCGTCATCCCGGGGCGTATGTGGCGGCTGAACTGCGCCATGACGTAGTACTTCGTCTGTACGGCGCCGGGCTGGAGCGTGTTCGCGTCGTAGGCGATCATCGCCCAGCCGGAGCTCGGGTCCATGACCTGCCAGTAGACCCAGGCGGTGGGGTGCAGCCAGCGGAAGTCGTAGAGGAGGTTGCCGGCGAGGGTGATGCCGGTGCCGTCGCTGTCGCCGGTCTCGGAGTTCCACAGGGCCTTGCCGGCGGTGGTCACCACGTCCGTGTAGAGCAGGTCCCGGCGGCCGCCCGAGCCCTGGTAGCCGTGGACGTTGACGCGGTTGACGTAGCCCTTCGTGGTGGAGCTGAAGGAGCTCCACGTGGTGCGCGCCAGGTCGTAACTCGTCTCGTCCGACGCGGAGATCTTCGTACTCGTCAGGCCGCGTTTGTCCAACTCGCTGCGCAGGTAGGGGAGTACGGCAGCCTGGACGGTCGCGTCCATGTGGCAGCCCTCCTGGGTGCCGGTCGCCGTCCACCAGCTGGAGCTGGGCTCGTTGAAGGCCTCGACCGTCGCGAAGTTCACGCCCCAGTTGTTCTTGGCGTACAGGGCGACGGCGGCGAGGTGGGAGGCGTGCTGGCGGTAGTTCCAGGACTGGAGGTTGTTGCCGCCGCCGGAGGCGCCGGAGGGGTTGTGGTTCAGGCACATCCACCACATCGGGGAGTTCGCGAAGAGCTCGCTGGTCGCGCCGCGGGCCGTCGCCTTCACCAGCATCGCGCGCTGGGTGGCGTCCGCCGTCCACTTCCAGGCCGAGGAGGTGGGGTCCTCGTTGTTCCAGTCCTGCCAGTAGCCCTCGATCTGCTTGAACGCGGGGATGTTGGCGGAGGCCACCATGCTCTCGCCGTTCACGCTGTTCGAGCTGCACGCGCCGAGGTTGTAGCGGGCGATGTTCAGGCCCAGGCCGGGGAGCGAAGTGCCGTTGTACGTCGTCGACTTGGTGGTGAAGAAGATGTCGGCGAAGTCGTCCCGGGCGCCGAAGACGTTCGCCCACCAGGCCAGGGAGGTACCCCAGCCCTCCCAAGTTCCGTAGGTCGTAGACGGGTTGACGGCGATCGTCGCGTCGGCGCGGGCGGTGCCCGTGGCGAGCGCGCTGCCGAGCAGGCCGCCTCCCGCGGCGGCCAGGAGTGTTCTGCGTCGGATCATGGCTTGTGTCGTCTGCCTCTCCGTGCGGCTCAGACACCGGTCGTCCGGGTCGTTGTCGACCGGGCCGGTGTTGACTCGTCCCCCCGCGTGCCAAGTGGAAGCATCGGGTGTGGCCCGTGGGGTTGTCGAGGGTTGCGACAGCCCTTTCTAAAACCGGTGGAGGAAGTGATCGTCCGGCAGTCGCGCGACCGGAATCCCTGTGGCTCTGGTGACTTGGAGGCGTGCGCCTTATCGTGCGGGCGGCCCCGGCCGAGGCGGCGTGTGAGGAGGCGTACTGCGTATGCGGGCTTCCGTCGTTCGACCTCTACCTGTCGTACGGCACAGCACCCTGCGGCGGCGTGCTCGGCGCCGGCGGGTGCTGTGGGGCGGGGGCGAGGTCCTCGTGACCGTCGGGGTCGTCCTCGCGCTCCTGGTCGTGCATCAGCTGTGGTGGACCAACCGGGAGGCCCGGCGGGGGGCCGAGCGGAAGGTGGAGGCGCTGGAGCGGGAGTGGGGGGAGGGAGCCTCCGGCTCGTCCGGTGGGGCGTCCTCCGGCACGTCCGGCACGTCCGGCACGTCCGGCACGGATACGTCGTCCACGTCGCCGTCTTCCCGGTCGCGTACGGGGATTGCCGCGGGGCAACGGTCGTACGCCACCGGGGTCGGCTCGACTCAGCCCCGCCGCTCCCAGGCCTACGCCATCCTCACCATCCCGCGCCTCGGGCTGCGCGTTCCGATCGCCGAGGGCGTGAGCAAGCCGAACGTCCTCAACCGGGGGTACGTGGGTCACTACCCTGGCACCCAACAGCCGGGCCAGGCCGGGAACTTCGCGGTCGCCGGGCACCGGAACACGCACGGTGAGCCGTTCCGCCACCTGCCGCGGCTGCGCCGCGCGGACACGGTGGAGGTCGAGACGCGGTCGGCGACCTACACGTATACGGTCGACAAGATCCTCCCGCAGACCTCGTCGCGTGACTCAGGGGTCATCCGGCCTGTACCCCGGTCCATCGTCAAGCCGGCGTACGGGTACAGCGAGCCGGGGTACTACGTCACCCTGACGACGTGCACCCCGGAGTTCACCTCGCGGTACCGGATGGTGGTGTGGGGGAAGCTGGTGTCGATGCGGCCGCGTACATCCAGTTGACCCGCCGGCTCACTTGCAGATGAGGACGCTGTCGCAGACGGCGATGCCCTGCGGGGCGGCCGGGGGATGGGCGAGGTTGTCCCAGCTGTTGAGAACGTAGTACCCATCGGCCGAACCGGCGCCCGCCTCGATGACGATCATCGTCTGGTCGCCCATTTCCTCACCGCGTGTGACGACGACCACGTTGTCGTACAGCGCCTTGAAGAGGTTCAGGGTCTTGAAGCTGTCGACGTGGACGACGCGGTAGCTCCGCGGTTGGGACTTTCCGCCCGAGTCCTGTCCGGTGACCGTGGTCAACACCGCGGGCCAGCTCCTCAGGTCCTTGGCGATCGTGCCCGCTTGCCAGGCCTTGTCGAGCTCGGCTTTCACCCCTGGGCGGACCGCGGACATGTGGATGTGCAACTGCTCGTGGGAGCGGTGATGGGCCGCGTTGATCCCCAGCCCGACCTGGCCCCACTTCGGGCCTTTGAACCAGGAGACGGCTCTGTCCTGGGCGACTTGCCAGTAGTTGTTCCCGGCGAAGGCGCCGGACACCAGGTCGGGGCACTCGATGCCTTTGATGCGGTCGGTGGCGACCAGGAGGAATCCCTGTGCTCCTTTGGACACGAGCCAGAAGCTGTTGATCTGCCTCTCCAGGCAGTCCCAGGCCATGTGCCAGAGAAACTCCTTCTCCCTCTCCACGGGGTCGTTGGGGTCTCCGCACAGGGCTACCGGGGGCGCGGTGAGGGTGTCCCTGCTCTCCCCGTACTCGTCGGTCATGGCAGTACCTCCGTGGTGATCGGGCGGGGGCGGCGGCTGCCCGGCCGGCAGTGTCCCGGGCCCCGGCCACAGTGGGCGGGGCGCTGACGGAGACGGGGGGGCGGCGTCGCACTGCCTCCGCGGGCGCGTGGCTGACGCCTGGCTGACCCGTTCGGGTCGGGCACAAGCTCTACAACCACCGTCCCACTACCTGCGAGTCGTCGCATCCGCTGACCACAACGACCGTTCACCGGCGGTTCTTTGCGTGCCCTTGGGTCTGCCCATACCTCCCGGATCACCCGTCTCCCTAGTGTCGAGGGGTTGGCATGTGCACACAGTGAAGTACGGGGGCTGGTCATGTCTGACCTGAAGAAGGAAGCCGCGTCGATGCACAAGGCGGCGTCGGGGCTGCGGACGGTGGGGCATCACACGGCGAAGCCGCTGACCGACTTCAAGGAGCAGCAGCACGATCTGAAGGCGCTGGGGGCGCTGGGGTCGTTGCTGGGTGCGAAGGACGAGATAGAGAAGGGCATGACCACTCTGTCCAAGCTGACCAAGCAGCTTGACGAGGAGTGGGAGGCGGAGGCGAAGCTGATCGGCGAGGTGTCCGACGCCTTCGATCTGCTGGACCTACTACTGGCCGCCCAGGCCCGGGCGAAGAAGGGCTGAGGCGCCGACCATGGTGGATCTCAACCCGCTGCACTACATCAACAAGTTCAACCACATGTTCGGCGACTCGATCGCCAGTGGGCTCGAGTTCCTGGGGATCTCGGATCCGGCGGTGGATCCGGACGGGGTCCGGGAGATCGCGAAGAAGTGGCGGCATCTGGCGAAGGGCCTGGAGGACGCCGCTGCCGCATCCGACCGGGCGCTGTCGGGGGTGGTGTGGGAGGGCAAGGCGGCCAAGGCCTTCCACAAGCGGTCCAAGGCGGCCCGGAAGTCCGCGACGGAGATGGCGCTATCAATTCGATAGAGACGGTAACTTCACAGGGACGTTTTGATGAGTGACGAGGGTCTGGGTACGGAGATCGGTTTGCGCTTGCGCCGCCTTGCCGGAGGGGAAGCCAGTCGTGACGAGGTCGCCGGTTGGGCAATGAGTTTGATTGAGTCAGACGCGCCTGAACTGAATGACGGCCGGATTTGGACCGCACTTGACCGTTTGGCCGGCGCTGACCTCATGGTGGGACCCGGGCAGTACCTGCACGGGCCTGAGGACTTCGAAGCGTGGCTTGCCGAATTCGACGTGAGCCGTGAGTCGTGATCCGGCGGCCGTGGCCGAATGGGCACCTCGCTGACGATGGTCCGGGTATACGGCTACGCCTGGCCCTGCGGCTGGTGCCGCAAGGTGCGGCGGCGCCTGACGCCCTGCCGGAGCTAGTGGGCCTGCTGGGCTGCGGTCGGCGGGTAATTAGCCGCGCACGCGAGCAGGTGTCTCACATCGTTCACGGACCGTTCGCGGACCGCGTTGCCGTTACTTGAACTTCAGCTGCGTGCCCTTGGGCACGATCTGGATATCGAGTTCGACCTTGATGTTGGAGCCAACGACTGCGATGCCACGGGCCAGCATCGTCTTCCAATTGATGGTGTAGTCCTCACGGTGCAACTCGGTGGTGGCGTTGACGGCCAAGCGGGTCTCACCCTCCATGCCGACGCGAATACCGCCGTAGTTGGCGTCGAGGGTCACCGTGCGGGTGACGCCGTGCAGCGTGAACCCGCCGGTGATCGCCCAGTTGTTTCCGCCGCGGTGCACGAAGCGGTCGCTGTAGAACTCCATGGTGGGGTACTGCTCCACGTCGAGGAAGTCCGCGGACCGCAGATGGTCGTCGCGCATCTGCACATTGGTATCGATCGAAGCGGCGTCGATGACGACATGCATCGCCGAGTCCTCGATGGTGTTGCCGATCCGGATCGCGCCGGCGAAGTTGTTGAAACGGCCGTAGACCTGGGCGAGGCCGATGTGGCGTGCGGCGAACCCGATCCGGGTGTGGGCCTGTTCGATCTCCCATTCGCCGGGTTCGGGCAGCGGAAGCGATGGGGCTGTCTGGAGTGTGATGTCTCCGGGGCCGCTCGGCCCCCCGTCATCGGTGACCGGAATGCTGTCCCGGTAAGGGGCGAAACCCTCGGCGGAGACGGCCAGTCGGTATTCCCCGAAAGGAACCATCGCCACGACCAGGCCGTAGGGATCGGCCTCACCACTCACTACCTTGCGACCGTGGCTGTCGTTCACCGTGAACTCGGCTTGGCCCACCGGCTCGCCCAAGGGGTCGAGGACCCTGCCGATGAGGAGACCTGCGCCGGGCGGCATGGTGAGTCCCGTGAGTGGGCTTCCCCTCCGCTGAGAGGCCTTCCGTCGGTCGAGAAGGCGGCTGATCATGGTGTGCGTACCCCTATGCGGTCGCGCTCCGCGGGCCGCGCACAGCGCGATGTCGGCCAGCGACCCATGACGGATACGCATTCGATTCTTATCCGTTCGAGGAAAACGTACAGGCAAGTGGAGGCTCTGGCTCAGCCGTGGTTAAGGGGTCCTGTGAAAATGTCAAGGAGTCCTGTGAAAATGAGGTCTTCAGGCGTCGCCGGCAGATGACGGCCATGCCGAGGAGTGAGGAACGCTTCGTGAATGTCGTCGCGGACCTCCCGGCGGATGCGTAGGCGGCGGAACCAGTGCGGGAGGGCGAATGCCAGTTCGACGACCCAGCGGTGGACGCCCAGGCCGGAGCCGTGCTCGACGCCGCGGCGGACGATGACGGGGCGCCTTCGGGGGTGGCCGCAATGCGGTGAGGAGTCGTCAAGTCCCGTGGAGTAGCGCGTCATGTGGACTTGTTGGTCGCGTCCTTATTTCCTGGCAGGTTTCTTCGGCGGGTCGTTCAGCGGCTCCTGGCGGAACCTCTTTGCTCCTAGGATCGGGTCATGAGCAGGACCGACCGCGCCAGCCGGGTGATCGCGGCACCACCGGCGACTGTCTACGGCGCCCTCCTCGACCGGGATTCGCTCGAGGCCTGGCTGCCGCCGCACGGCATGCGCGGGCGGGTCGAGCGGTGGGATCCCCGCCCTGGGGGCGGGTTCCGGATGGTCCTCACCTACCTCGACCCCACCGACAGCCCCGGCAAGACCTCGGATACGACGGATGTCGTCGATGTCGCCTTCACCGACCTGGTGCCACCGGAGCGCGTGGTGCAGCGGGCGGTGTTCGAGTCCGACGACCCGTCATACGCGGGCACCATGACGATGACCTGGTATCTCGCAGCCGCCGGTGACGGGACCGAGGTGACTGTCACCGCCACGAACGTGCCACCCGGCATCGACCAAGCGGTGCACGAGGCCGGCATCGCCTCCTCGCTGGCCAACCTCGCCTCGTATGTGGAAGCGTTCGGCTGACTCGAGCCGGCTGTGCCCGGGGCCGGCCACGATGCTCTCTCGCGCGGAGTGATTGTCAAGATCAGCGCCTCGTTCGTCGCGGACGTTGCCGATGCGGCGGATGGAGGGCCGTCGCCTCTCCTGCTCGACTGGATCGAGTGCCACGGGCACCGGATGGACGCCGTTGATCCGCCCTACCGCGCGAAGGCCCATCTGTCCGGGGACGGTGTTGCCCTGCTGGAGAAAGGCGTTGTGGTTGCTGCGGAATTGCCGGGGGAGTGAGACATGCGGGGCATTGCTCAGCGTCTGGTGAATCCGGAAGCACTCCTGGCCCTCTACGGCGAGGTTCCTGAGCAGTCGAGCGGTGGTGTCCGGGTTCGGTCTTTCAACCTGAACTGGCGTGGGCCCACGCTGACGTTGCGCGTCGATCTGCCGTCCTTTCCTCGGTTCCCGCCACCGGAGTGGGTCGAGGAGGGGATGGACACCGTGCAGTGTCAGTTGGAGTTTCTGGCGGTGGAGCGTATCTCCCTGAGCGAATGGGACCCGCCTGCTGTCGGTGACATCGAGTTCGCTCCGTTCGGGACCGAGCGGCGTATGCGGGTGACCGTGGACGGCAGCGGGGTGTCCTTGCGGTTCGAGTGCGGTGAGTTCGTGACCCTGCGGCATGTGAGTGCGTTCAGGGGCGGGGACGACGGGTCGGACGGTGGGCGGCATCTGTTCGTGAGCAGGGTCGACGCGCGGCGGTACCGGGCGCTTCCCGGCACGGAGGACAAGACCTTCTATGAGCGGTGACTGGCTGGGGCTGGTGGAAGCCGGTGGATACGGGCTGTTCTATGTGCACATCGACGAGCGCGGGGACTCGGTGACCTTGGGGTTCGAGAAGGTGGAGGAGGCTGAGGGCTTCGAGTTCTACGTCGTCTTCGCGGGGGTGCGCCGGCTGATGGTCACCGGGTGGGGTGCCGAGGAAGCGCAGGACGTCCGGGTGTCCGTCCGTGAGGACGAGGACGAGGGGTTCGACGTCGTCCTTGGCGCTCCGCGATCCGGGATCGCCTTCCGGGCCGCCGCTGCCCGCCTGGCCAAGAGCCGTACCTATCCTGCGGGGGGCTGCTGACCCGGGGCACCCGCCGAGCCGCCTTCACTCCCGTCCGCGAGCCACTGTCACGGTCGCCGCCCCCGCCACGGCCAGACCAGCCGACACCACCATCGCCACATTCGCGCCGTGCGCCAGGCCCCCGCCGGACGACGTGGCCAGCGCGATCGTCAGGGCCACGCCCGCGCACGAGCCGATGTAGCGGAACGTCTGCTGGGCTCCCGAACCCATCGCCGCCCGTGCCGTCGGTACCGATTCCACGGCCAGCAGGGGCAGCGCCGCGTTCAGCAGGCCGCTGCCCACTCCGCCGATGATCAGGCCCGGCAGCAGCCGGGTCCAGGACCCCGCGCCGATCGCGCCCAGCATGGACAGGGCGCCCACCGCGTGGAGGAGGAAGCCGGCCGCCAGTTGGTGGCGCGGTGCGACCCGGCCCGCGAGCCGCTTCGCCTGAAGGGCGACCAGGAAGGACATGCCGGACCAGAGCAGGAACAGCCAGGCCGTGTCCATCGCGGACAGGCCGAGCGTCTGCTGGAGCAGTGCCGGGAGGAAGCTGAACAGGCCGATCACGGCCAGCCCCGTGAACAGGCCGCCGGCGGAGGAGCCGAGGAAGCGGGGGCGGCGGAGCAGGCTCAGGTCGATCATCGGGGTCTTCGACACCCGCTGCTCCACGACCGCGAACAGGCCCAGCAGCACGACCGTCGCCGCCAGCAGCAACCCCACCGACGCCCGCAGCCATCCGTCCCGGCCCAGCGTCAGCGCGGCCACCAGGGCGACCAGGGCCAGTCCGAAGGTCAGTGCGCCGAGGATGTCGGGGCGGCCGTCCCTGGGCGCGCGTGACTCGGACAGTCGTCCCATGCCCAGGGCCGCCACTACCAGTGCTGCCGCGCCCAGGACGCCGTACGCCACCCGCCAGGACGGCATCGCCCCGCTCACCAGCGGGCCGGCCGCTATGCCGCCGCTGACGAACGCGCCCCACACGCCGGTCGCGTGCAGTCGCCCCCGGGCGGTCGGGAAGGCCGTGACCAGCAGGCCCAGGCTGCTCGCCAGGATCGCCGCGCCGGCCGCGCCCTGGGCGATGCGGGCCAGGGTGAAGGCCCAGGTGGAGGTCGCGAGACCGCCCAGGGCGGTGGTCAGGCCCAGGGCCAGGGTGCCCGCGAGGAAGATCCGGCGGCGGCCGTAGTCGTCGGCCAGGCTGCCGGCCACCAGGAGCAGGGCCGCGAGGCCGAGCGGGGTGCCGTTGAGGAGCCAGGCCTGGGCGGAGAGGGGGGTGTGCAGGGCGGCCGCCGTGTCCGGGAGCGTGACCATCGGGGCCGTGTACGTCATCAGGGCCACCGCCGTCGCGACGCTGGTCAGGGCCAGGGTGGCCCGGGGGCGTGGGGGTGCCCCGGCGTGCGGTGCCGCTTTCGCCGTTGTCCGCGGCGGCGCGTTCGTGGTGTCCGGCTGAGTCATGACTGACCTCTCGCGATCATGTCGAGTCCGAGTTCATTCATTGAACCTACCTGCGCCTCCGACCGTAACATGTCGGTTCGGTCACTGAACCAATGCGACGGAAAATGGTTACAGTGGATCGCATGGCACTGGGCAAGGACTACGCGACTCAGGAGTGCTCGATCGCCCGCGCGCTGGAGGTCGTCGGCGAGCGGTGGACGCTCCTCGTCGTCCGCGACGCGATCTACGGCGTCCGGCGCTACAACGACTTCCTCGTCCACCTCGGCATCCCGCGCGCCGTCCTGTCGGCCCGGCTGCGGACGCTGACGGAGGAGGGGATCCTCGAGAAGCGCCGGTACCAGGAGTCGCCGCCGCGGGACGAGTACGTCGTCACCGAGCGCGGCATCGCGCTCTGGCCCGCCCTGCGCGCGCTCGGCCTCTGGGGGCGCGAGCAGCTCATGGAGACCCAGCTGCGCTACTTCCGGCACGCGGACTGCGGTACGGAACTCGGGCCGTACGGCGAATGTCCCGCCTGCGGAACTTTCGTGCCGGTCGGCGACGTTGTCGTGTCACCGGGTCCCGGACTCGACCCGGACCCGGCCGACCCGGTCAGCCGGGCGCTGCTCAAGCCCAAGCGGCTGTTGCAGCCCATCGAGACCGAGCAGGCATAATCGAACGAGGATCGTAAGGGGGGAGGGGCTGATGGTGCGTTACTGGGTCACCGCACGCCCTGCTGTCGCCCTCCTGCTCTTCCTGCTCTCCGTCGCGCTGCTCGACACGGGCAGCCTCTTCACCACCGTCGCGCTCGCCGCGACCGCCGCGGCCGGGGCCGCGCTCGCCGCCTGTTCCCTCCTGGCCGCGCGCTGCGCGCCCGCCGTGCCGCCCACGCGAATACGTACGGCCATACGCGACCGGGCCCGGCGTACGGCGTTCCTGCCGCAGCGCGACCCGGATGCCCCGGGCCGCCGCCGGCCCCGTGCGCCCGGGCGCGCCCTCGCGACGACCACCGCGTAGGGCGAGCACTCCCGTATCCGTGACCCCGCGCGGGTCGTCATGCCGCCATGCCCGTCTCCACTCCGGCACGACGTGACCCACGGAGGGCTCACCCATGTCCGTTTTCGCACATCTCGTCGAGCAGCTCGCCGACCTGCTCCAGCCCCTCTTCCACGCCTCCGCGGCGGCTGCCGCGATCGTCCTGTTCACCGCGCTCGTACGACTCCTCGTCCATCCCCTCTCCCGGGCCGCCGCGCGTGGGCAGCGCGCCCGGGCCGAGCTCCAGCCGAAGGTCGCCGAGCTGCGGAAGAGATACCGGAAGAACCCGGAGAAGCTGCAGAAGGCGATCCTCGAACTGCACGCCGAGGAGAAGGTGTCGCCGCTGTCCGGCTGCCTGCCCAGCCTGCTCCAGCTGCCCGCCTTCTTCCTCCTCTACCACCTGTTCTCCAACTCGACGGTCGGCGGAGAGAGCAACGGGCTGCTGGCACACCAGCTGTTCGCCGCGCCGCTCGGCGGGCGATGGGCGGACGCGCTGGGCCACGGAGGGGTGTTCGGAGCGGCCGGGCTGGTCTACCTCGGGCTCTTCGTGGTCGTCGCCGCCATCGCCGTGTTCAACTACCGCCGTACGAAGCAGACGATGGAGGCGAAGGCGACGACGGCGACGGCGACGGCGAAGGCCCGGGTCGCCGCCGGCGGGGGTGACGGCGAGCAGGTTCCCGGCCTCGGAGCGATCAACAAGGTCATGCCGTTCATGTCCTTCTTCACCCTCGTCACGGTCGCCGTGATGCCGCTGGCCGCCGCCCTGTACGTGGTGACCAGTACGGCGTGGAGCGCGGTGGAGCGGGCTGCGCTGTATCGCTGAACGGTCAGGACCCGGCCCCGGTCCTCCCGGCTACGGTCCAGTTCGTGAACAGGGTCTTGCGGACTGGACATTCGGCTTGGAGGATCGACCAGTCCTCCGATGGCTGCACACATCGGGCGGGCGCCCGCGATCGAGGGAGATGGTGACCATGAAGCTGCTGCGAGTCGGTACGGCGAGGTCGGAGCGGCCCGCGTTGCTGGACACCGAGGGGAACCTGCGGGACCTGTCGGGGATCGTGCCGGACATCGACGGGGCGCTGCTCGCCGACGACGCCGCGCTCGGCCGGATCCGGGCCGCCGCCGACGCCGGGGAGCTGCCCGTGCTGGACGCGACCGGGTTGCGGGTCGGGCCGCCGCTGGGGCGGATCGGCAAGATCGTGTGCATCGGGCTCAACTACCACGACCACGCCCGCGAGACCGGGGCCGAGCCGCCCGCCGAGCCGGTGATCTTCTTCAAGGCCGCGGACACGGTGGTCGGCCCGTACGACACCGTGCTCGTCCCGCGCGGGTCCACCAAGACCGACTGGGAGGTGGAGCTCGCGGTCGTCATCGGGCGCACCGCCCGCTACCTCGGATCGCACGAGGAGGCGCTCGCGCATGTCGCCGGGTACGCGGTGGCGCACGACGTGTCCGAGCGGGAGTTCCAGATCGAGCGCGGCGGGACCTGGGACAAGGGGAAGAACTGCGAGACGTTCAACCCGCTGGGGCCGTGGCTGGTGACGGCGGACGAGGTGCCCGATCCGCAGGCGCTGGCACTGAAGTTGTGGGTGAACGGGGAGCTGAAGCAGGACGGGAACACCGCCGAGCAGATCTTCCCCGTCGCTGAAGTGGTGCGGTACGTCAGTCAGTTCATGACCCTGTACCCCGGGGATGTGATCAACACCGGTACGCCGGCGGGGGTCGCGCTCGGACTGCCCGAGCCCAAGCCCTTCCTCCGCGCCGGGGACGTCGTCGAGCTGGAGATCGAGGGGCTCGGGCGTCAGCGCCAGTCGTTCAAGGACGCGTAAGCGCTCCGCTGGGGGGAGCGGGGAGCGGCGGGTGGTTCTTCGGGTGCGGGTTGTGGGGGCTGGGCGCGCTCACGCGGCGGAGCCGCATAGTGAACACAGCCCCGCGCCCCTTAGGCGGGACCGGTCACGTCAGTAGCGAGGCCAGCCGCCGCCATCCCTCCCGCTGCAAGCCGTCCCTCGGGCCTCCGTCCACCAGCTGGAGGGCGATGTGGTCCGCGCCCGCCTCGTGGAAGGTGTTGATCCGCTCACGGACGCGGTCCTCGTCGCCCCAGGCGAACACCGCGTCGACCAGGCGGTCGCTGCCGCCGTCGGCCAGGTCGTCCTCGGTGAAGCCGTGGCGGAGGAAGTTGTTGGTGTAGTTCGGGAGAGCGAGGTAGATGGCGAGGCTCTCGCGGGCCAGGGTGCGGGCGCGGGTCGGGTCGCTCTCCAGGACGACCTTGAGCTCGGGGGCCAGCAGGGGCTCCGCGCCCAGGATTTCGCGGGCCTGCGCGGTGTGCTCGGCCGTGACCAGGTAGGGCACCGCGCCCGCCGCCCGGTCGCGGGACAGCTCGAGGGTCTTCGGGCCCAGGGCGGCCAGCACACGGCGCCCAGCGGGTACGCCGGCCTCGTCGAGGGCGTCGAGGTAGGAGACCAGCGCCGAGTACGGGCGGCGGTACTGGTCGGCGAGCTTGGCGTGGCTGACGCCCAGGCCGAGGAGGAAGCGGCCGGGGTGGGCCGCGTCCACCTCGGCGAAGCCCGCCGCGCTCGCCCCGGCCTCGTACTGCCAGATGCTCTGGATGCTGGTGCCGACGACGAGGGTGCCGGTGGCCTCGAGGAGCGGTACGGCGTGGTGGGCGGCACTGCTGCCGCCCAGCCATACGGCTCCGTAGCCGAGTTCCTCCAGCTCCGCCGCGGCCTCGCCCAGTTCGCCGCGCCGGGCGGGGTCCTCCGAGCGCAGGCCGACGCTCCAGACGCCGTACCGTCCGACGGTCTCCTTCAGTGCAGCGACGCTCATCGGGTTGTGCTCCCTCCGGCCGGGCGTTGTGCCGTGAAGGCACCTGTGACGGTGCCAACCGGAGGGGGCATCCAGTTAATCCCGGCCCAGGAACTGCTCCAGTGCCTCCACCACGAACCGGTGGTCCTGCAACTGCGGCAGCCCGGACACGGTCACCGTGCCGATCACGCCCACACCCTCGACGTTGACCGGGAACGAGCCGCCGTGGGCGGCGTACGTGTCGGGGTCGAGGCGGGAGGACTCCTCGAACGTCGTGCCCTTGGCCCGGAAGCGGGCGCCGACCAGGTACGACGCGGAGCCGTAGCGCTCCACGACACGGCGCTTGCGGGCGATCCAGGCGTCGTTGTCGGGGGTCGAGCCGGGCAGGGCCGCGTGGAAGAGCTGCTGGCCGCCGCGGTGGATGTCGATGGCCACCGGAGCCTGGCGCTCCCTGGCCAGGTGCACCAGGAGGGACCCCAGGGTCCAGGCGTCCTCATGGGTGAACTGCCGGAAGACCAGCCGGCGCTCCTGCGCCTCCAGTTCCTCGACCGACGGGGTGAGTTCGGGGGCGAACTTCGGGGTGATCCTCGGGTGGTCGGTCACAGCGCCACCGCCACACCGTCGCGGGCCGAGCGCCGGGCCGCCTCCAGTACGTCGAGGGCGGCGGCCGCCTCCAGCGCGGTCACCGGGTTGGGGCCGGCACCGGTCAGGGCCTTGGCCACGGCCGCGTAGTACGCGGGGTAGTCGCCGGCCAGGGTCGGTACGGGCCGGCCGCCGCCGGTCAGCGGGGACTCGCCGGCGCCGAGGCGGCCCCACAGGGACTCGGGTTCCGTACCCCAGCCGGAGCCGGGCCGCTGCCCCTCCCGCAGGGCCGCCTCCTGCGGGTCCAGGCCGTACTTCACATAGCCCGCGCGCGAGCCCAGTACGCGGAAGCGGGGGCCGAGCTGGGCGGTGGTGGCGGAGACGTAGAGGTGGGAGCGGACGCCGCTCGCGTGGGTCAGCGCGATGAAGGTGTCGTCGTCGGTCTCGGCGCCGGGGCGGCGGATGTCCGTCTCGGCGTACACCTGGGTGGCCGGGCCGAACAGCACGAGGGCCTGGTCGACGACATGGCTGCCGAGGTCGTACAGCAGACCTCCGATCTCTGCCGGGTCGCCGGACTCGCGCCAGCCGCCCTTGGGCTGCGGGCGCCAGCGCTCGAAGCGGGACTCGAACCGCCAGGCGTCGCCCAGCTCGCCCTCGTCAAGGAGCTTGCGCAGGGTCAGGAAGTCGTTGTCCCAGCGGCGGTTCTGGAAGACCGACAGCAGCAGGCCGCGCTCCTCGGCGAGGGCGGCGAGTTCCCGTGCCTCGGCCGCCGTGCCCGCGACCGGCTTGTCCACGACCACCGGCAGGCCGGCCTTGAGGGCGGTGGTGGCCAGCGGGACGTGCGTCTTGTTCGGAGAGGCGATGGCGATCAGGTCCAGCTCGTCGGCGCGGTCGAACAATTCGTCGGGGGTGGCGGCGACGCGGACGTCCGGGAACTCGGCCGTCGCCTGCTTCTGCCGTTCGGGGTTGGAGGTGACCACCGTGTCGAGCGCGAGGCCCTCGGTGGCGGCGATCAGCGGGGCGTGGAAGACGGAGCCCGCGAGGCCGTAGCCGATGAGGCCGACGCGGAGAGGGGTACCAGTTCCAGTCATGACTCCCACTTTCGCAACGCTGTTGCCAAAGTGCAAGCGGGGGAGAGAATGGGTCCTGTGAACAGGACGAGGAGCGGCGGGCCGGCGGGGGCGAACCTGCTCGCGGTGCGCAGCCACAACACCGCGCTGTTGCTGGATCTGCTGCGTACCGCCGGGGCCGAGGGGATCAGCAGGCTGGAGCTGGCCGAAGGGACCGGGCTGACCCCGCAGGCGGTCAGCAAGATCACCGCGCGGTTGCGTGAGGAGGGGCTCGCGGTGGAGGCCGGGCGGCGTGCGTCCACCGGGGGGAAGCCCCGGACCGTGCTGCGGCTGGTGCCGGGGGCCGGGCATGCGGTGGGGGTGCATCTCGACCGGGACGAGCTGCGGGTGGTGCTGTGCGATCTGACGGGCGCCGTGGTGGCCGGACGGAGAATCCCCCTCGACCTCCGGCCGGGGGACGGGGCCGAGGCGGTCGTCGAGGCCGTGGCCGGGCAGGTGGGGGAGTTGCTGTCCGAGTCGGGGGCGTCCGTGCTCGGGGTCGGGGTAGCGCTGCCCGGGCCGCTGGACCATGCGCGAGGTGTACTGCGCCGGGTCACCGGGTTTCCGGAGTGGGACGGGTTTCCCCTGCGGGAGGTGCTGGCCGGGCGGCTGGGGGTGCCGGTGGTGGTCGACAAGGACACGAATGCGGCTGCGCTGGGGCTGGCGGTGCGGGGTGCGGGTGCCGAACCCGGCTCCTTCGCGTATCTGCATCTCGGTACTGGGCTGGGGGCCGGGCTCGTGATCGGGGGGAGGGTGCATCGGGGAGCGCGGACCGGGGCCGGGGAGTTCGGACATCAGGTGATCCAGCTCGACGGGCCCGTGTGCGGGTGCGGGAATCGGGGGTGCGTGGAGGTGCTGTGCCTCGGGGCCGTGGCGCGCGGCGAGATGGGTGAGGCGGCGCGGGTGCTCGGGGCGGGGGCGGCGAACCTGGTGGGGCTGCTCGACATCGACGCGGTGCTGTTGGGCGGCCGGACGGTGGAGGGGGCGCCGGAGGTCTTCGTCGACGGGGTGGGGGCGGTGCTGGGGGAGCGGGCCCGGCGGCAGGGGGCGGTGGGGGTGCCCGTGCGGGTTGCCTTCGGCGATGGGGGGTGGGGGGTGGCCGAGGGGGCGGCGCAGTTGCTGTTGGGGCCGTTGTTCGGGCGGGTGGACGGGTGACGGCTTGGCGTGGGCGACGGGGGTTTCGGGGGGCGGGGTTGGTGGCGGCCCGGGGTTGCTGCGGGGGGCTGGGCCGGGGTTGGTGGCGAGGTAGGGGCCGCGCGGCCCGGCGCTTGCGGGGTGCCTCCCGCAGCTGGGTCGGTGCGCGGCAGCTCGCAGTTCGCAAGTCCGGGGCGCTGAACGAGGGGAAGTCGGCGGCCGTTCGGGCGGTGGGGCAGCGCGGCGTTGTTCATGCGTCGCCCTGCCCGAGAGTTATGTGTTCATGCGACTGCGTACGCCCCTGCCCCTCTGCCTCGCCGCGGCTGCTTCCGTCGTTCTCGGCCCCGTGGGGCCGGCGCACGGGCGGGAGGCCGGCCTTGACTGTGCCGGGTCCGAGGAGCGGGACTTCCCGCTCGGTGCCCGGATTCACGGCGGGCCCACGTCGTACGAGGCAGGCGGAGGATTCGGAACCTGGTACATCGACCTCACGAACACCACCGACCGCGCCTGCACCGCCGTACACCCCGTCGTCGTGCTCGTCGACGAGAAGCGGGCCCTGAAGCCCGAGCAGGCCCGGATGGAGTTCTACGACGGCCCGCGCGCCCACCCGGTCCACTTCGAGAGCACCGACGAGGACGAGCTGGTGGGGGCCTTCGACGACGGGTTCCCCGGGTTCGCCGTGGGCCCGGGCAAGACCGTCTCCGTGAAGGTCAGGCTCACGCTCACCTCCGACGCCGTACCGAACCAGGTCACCGCCAAGGCCGCCGTCGTGGAACGGCGGGGTGACGACGGCGAGTGGCTGGGCGAGTCCGGCGACTACCGGTTCGGGATCGACACCGAACCCGCCCCCGAGCCGCCCACCGCCGGCACCACGGCCGCGACCCCCGCCCCAGCCCTCACCTCCACCGTCACACCGCCGCCCGCCCTGACCCCGATCCCCGGCCTCGTCGTCTCACCGTCCTCCCTCTCCTCCCTCTCCTCCGTTTCCTCGCCCTCCTCTGCCTCCTCGGCACCCCCCTCACTGTCCCCTTCCACGGCCCTCTCACCCCCGTCCTCCGCCCCCCTCGGCGACCTCCCCTTCGCCGACGAACTCGCCGGCACCGGCCTCGGCACCACCTACGGCGCGCTCGCGGCCGCCGCCCTCCTGCTCACCGTCGGCGGGGTGCTGCTGCTCGCGCGGCGGAGGCGCTGAGGCCGGGCGACCACACAGTGAACAGGCCGTTCCCGCAAGATCGGAGGTGTGTTTAGGCTGGGGCCCACGCAGCACGCTGTACGGCAGGAGACGGCCCATGGCAGACCGCAAGCCCATCGAGTCCTGGCTCACCGACATGGACGGAGTGCTCGTCCACGAGGGCGTTCCGATCCCCGGCGCCGATGCCTTCCTGAAGAAGCTGCGCGAGTCCGGGAAGCCCTTCCTGGTGCTGACCAACAACTCGATCTACACTCCGCGCGATCTGCACGCCCGGCTCCTCCGCATGGGCCTGGACGTGCCGATCGAGAGCATCTGGACCTCGGCACTGGCCACCGCCAAGTTCCTGGACGACCAGCGGCCCGGCGGATCGGCGTACGTGATCGGCGAGGCGGGACTGACCACCGCGCTGCACGACATCGGCTACATCCTCACCGACCACGAGCCCGACTACGTGGTCCTCGGCGAGACCCGCACCTACTCCTTCACGGCCCTGACCAAGGCCGTACGCCTGATCAACGGCGGCGCCCGCTTCATCTGCACCAACCCGGACGAGACCGGTCCCTCCGCCGAGGGCCCGCTGCCCGCGACCGGTGCCGTCGCCGCCCTGATCACCAAGGCGACGGGCAAGCAGCCCTACTTCGCGGGCAAGCCGAATCCGCTGATGATGCGCACCGGCCTGAACACCATCGGCGCCCACTCCGAGACCAGCGCGATGATCGGCGACCGCATGGACACCGACGTACTGGCCGGCATGGAGGCCGGGATGCAGACGTTCCTGGTGCTCACCGGCCTGACCCGGCCCGAGCAGGTCGAGTCCTTCCCGTACCGGCCGTCCAAGGTGGTCGACTCCATCGCGGACCTCGTCGACCGGGTCTGAGACGGACGGGTCTGAGACGGACGGGTCTGAAAGCCATCGTCCGTACGGAGCAATACGGCACCCCCCGAGGATGCGGAGGGGCGCCGTAGGGGGCAGCCTCCAGATATCCCTGGAGGTTTTCGCGATGGGCTCAGCACGTCTCACTCTCCGCACTCCCCGCACGCTCTGCACTCTCTTCACCGGGCTCCTCGCCGTCGTCTCGTTCGCCCCGGCGGCCCACGCGGCCCACGCGGCGGACGGCGGCACCGGCGGCGGCCTCGCGGTGGCCCCGTCGTCCCCCGCCCCCGGCACCGACGTGACGCTTCGGGTGAGCGGCTGCTCCGGGGCGACCGGCACCGCCGTCTCGGACGCGTTCGTCGCGAACGCCCGGCTGACCGGTGCCGACGGCACGCTCACCGGCGAGACCCGGATCCGCAGCTCGCTGAAGCCCGGCCCGCACGACGTGCGGGTCACCTGCGCCGACCACGTGGTGGGCGGCAGTGTCACTGTCATGGCGAGGGCCTCGGGGCAGCCCGCCGCCCCCGGCTCGTCCGCCGCCCCCGCCTCGCCGGCCGCCCCCGCCTCGCCCGTCGCCCCCGTCCACGCGGGCGGCGGCGGAACCGCCCACCTCGCCTCGGCGGACGCCCGTCCGGCCGGACCCGGTACCGCCCAGGCGGTGACCGGTCTGGTCCTCGCCGGTATCGCCGCGGTCGCCGTCGGGCTGCTCGGTGCCCGCCGGAGCCGCGGCACGCGGTGAGGCGGCCGGTGATGTCCGACCACGAGCCCTTCTCCGGCACCGGGCGGCTGCTGGCCGGCGTGACCTGGGCGCTGCTGCTGCTCGGGCTGTGGCTGTGGGGCCGTGAGGTGACCGACGTACCCGCCGGGACATCCGGATCCGCCACCGGCGACGTGGCCGCCGTGGGACGCCCCGACGCGTCCGGACTTCCGCCCGCCGCCCGGCCGTTGGGCGAGGCGCTGCCGCAGCGCATCGACATTCCCGACCTCGGTGTGCAGGCGCCGGTGGTGGCCCGTGGCCTGGACGGGCAGGGCGCGATCGATCCGCCGCCGTTCGACCAGGCCGGCGTGGTGGGCTGGTACGCGGCCGGAGCGAAGCCCGGGGCGGCCGGGACCGCGCTGATGGTGGGGCACGTGGACACCGAGACCCGGCCCGCCGTCTTCTACCGGATCAGCGCGCTGCGGCCCGGCGAGACGGTGAGGGTGGTCCGCAGCGACGGCCGGGTCGCCGAGTTCACGGTGGACGATGTCCGGGTCCTGCCCCGCGACCGCTTCGACGCTCAGCAGGCCTACGGCCCCCGCGAGTCGGGTCGTGCGGAACTGCGGCTGATCACCTGCGGCGGCACCTTCGACCGGGCGAGCCGCAGCTACACGGCGAACGTGGTGGTGTCGGCGTATCTGACGGGGACCGGGCCCTGAGTCACCTGGCCCGGTCGGCGACCCGCTCCCCCGGAGGCCGCCGACCGGGCTGGTCCTCGACCGTGCGCGCGCGGGCTGCGCGAGTGGCCCGCGGCATACTGCACGGGAGGTCTGGAAGACCGAGGTGGGTGAACCTGCGGCCGGGGCTGGGGCCGTCGGGGACGACTCTGGAGCGGAGGGACGCCGTCGGCCCAGAGGGACGAATCTCTAACCTTTCCCGCCAACCGCCTCCCCACCCGGCGGCCGCAACTCCGGGTGCTCCGCCGACCGTTCGAGGACCGCCCGCACGACCCCGTCCAGCGGCAGCCACCGGCCCAGTGCGTACTGGCGCAGCACCGTGAAGGCCTCGTCGGCGCCGATGGCCCAGCGCTCGGCGAGCATGCCCTTGGCCTGCGACAGTTCCGCCGTGCCGTCGGGGGCGGGCGCGTCGGCCAGGGCGAACACGTTGAGCGCCCAGAGCCGGGTCCCGCGGCAGCGCAGAGGCACCGCGAACCCCGCGGCTGCTCCCGGCCGGCGACACCGCCGCGGCGCCGTCGAGGAGCATGACCCGGCCGCGGCGGCGGACAGCAGTTCGGCGCAGTTGTCGGGTGGTGTGGTGCATGCGCGCCCTCCACTTCACCGTCCGCCGCTGCTTCGAGGCATCCGTCACGCGCGCACCTACCCATGCGCGCCGGGCTGTAACAGCTCTCCGACATCCTCGGACGACCTCGTGACCGGCACGGCGGATATGTCACGATTGCCACCTGAAATACCGTGTACCAGGGGGGAATTGGATGTACGACAGCTGGGGGGCCCTGTCTTCGGTACGGGCCTTGTCTCCGGTACGGGCCGTGGCGTCGGCGGTGGTTCTGGGGGCGTTACTGGTCGCCGGGTGTTCGGCCGGGGGAGGGGCCGAGCGGGGGGGCAAGGGGGATGCTCCGGGGCTCACGATCACCCAACAGCCCAAAGGCGCCGACCCGTTCTGGGTGAACCCGGACGGGAACGCGGCCCGGCAGGTCGCCGCCTACGAGAAGGACGGCGACAAGTCCGCCGCCGAGCAGATCAGGAAGATGGCCGAGCAGCCGACCGCGGAGTGGATCGGCCCCGAGAACCCCGAGCGGGAGGCCCGGGGCTTCACCGAGGCCGCCGAGAGGTCCGACCGTACGGCTCTGCTCGTCCTCTACGACATTCCGCACCGCGACTGCGGCCAGTACTCGAGTGGAGGGGCCGCCGACGGCGACACCTACCGGGCCTGGACCGACGCCGTCGCCCGGGGCATCGGCGACCGCGCCGCGACGGTGATCGTCGAACCCGACGCCGTCCTGCACCTGGTGGACGGCTGCACCCCGGACCGCTTCCGCGAGGAGCGCTACTTCCTCCTCAAGAGCGTCGTCACCAGGCTCAAGTCCCTGAAGAACACGAAGGTGTACCTGGACGCCGGGAACGCCGGCTGGGGCCGCCCCGACCAGATCTACGAGCCCCTCCGAAGGGCGGGCATCGACCGGGCCGACGGTTTCGCCGTCAACGTAGCCAACTTCTACTCCACCCAGGACTCCATCGCCTACGGCAAGCAGCTCTCCGCCAAGGTGGGCGGCAAGCACTTCGTCATCGACACCAGCCGCAACGGCAACGGCCCGTACACGGGCGGCGACCCGGCCGAACGGTGGTGCAACCCGCCGGGCCGGGCACTGGGGAACACGCCGACGACCAGGACGGCGGACCCGCTGGTGGACGCGTACCTGTGGGTCAAGCGGCCCGGAGAGTCGGACGGTGAGTGCAAGGGCGGGCCGAAGGCGGGGCAGTGGTGGGCGGATTACGCGCTCGAGCTGGCCAGGGCGAGCGGGTGAACGCCGGTCGGCGGGGGTTGCGAACTGCTGCTGATTGACAGCGTTCGAGAGCGTTCTGGTGTGTATGAGTGAGCGTCTCGGTCACCTCGTGCACGTGCGTCAGGATAAGGAACGATAGTTCCTGCATCGAATACGTGACCTTCGCGAGAGGTGTTCGTTGGGTCCGGTGACGGCTTCTGTGGCACCGGACAGGGGGTGGGGCGATGGGCGGGTTGCGTGTGGTGGCGGCTTCGTTCGTGGTGCCGGGCCCGTCCGGGGTGGCGATCCGCAACAGCCTCAAGGGGCTGACCAAGCAGGACGAGAAGGTCCTGCGTCTGGTTGGTGGCCTGCTCGGGTCCCTGGCCTCCCGTGACCTGAAGGCCCGCTGCACGGCCGGGCTCGACCACGACAGTGACCAGTGGGCGCGGCGCAAGCGTGCACTGACCGGGGCGTCCTCCTCGCGTTGGGCGGGCAGCATCACCAAGGCCACGCATGACCAGTGGGCACTGGCCCGGCGCGGTCAGCTCGCCCACATCCACAGCCTCCAGGCAGGCGTGGACACGATCGCGCACCGGCTTGCGCTGCCGATCGGCGCGAAGGGCTCCCAGGGCCGGCCGGGCGGTTACCGCTCGAAGCGGGAGTGGTTCGCCAAGTCCCGGCGCCTGCACCTGCTCGAAGACCGGCTGGAACAGGCACGCGCCCAGTGGGAGGCCGGGCGCGTGAGCGTGGTGCGCGGCGGCAAGAGGCTGCTGCGTGCCCGGCACAACCTCGAGGCCGCCCAGCTGAGCGAGGCCGCATGGCGGTGCCAGTGGGAGGCCGAGCGCTGGTTCCTCCAAGCCGACGGTGAGTCCGGGAAGCGGTACGGGAACGAGACGATCCGGGTCAGTCCGGACGGTGAGGTGAGCATCAAGCTTCCGGCGCCGCTGGCCGCGCTGGCGAACGCGCCGCATGGCCGGTACGTGCTGGCCTGCCGGGTCGGTTTCCGGCACCGGGGTGAGCAGTGGGCCGACCGCGTCACCGCGAACCGGGCCGTGGCCTACCGCATCCACTATGACGTCGGCCGTGACCGCTGGTACCTGACAGCATCGTGGCAGAACCCGCCGGTGCAGACGGTGCCGCTGGAAGCCGCCCTGGCCGCGGGGCTGATCGCTGTGGACATGAACGCCGATCACCTGGCCGCCTGGCGCCTCGACGTGCACGGCAACCCGGTCGGTGAGCCCCGCAGGTTCGACTACGACCTGACCGGCAGCGCACCGCACCGGGACGCCCGGATCCGGCACGCCCTCATCCGCCTGCTGCACTGGGCCAAGCGGCACGGCCTGGCGATCGCAATGGAGGACCTGGACTTCCACACGGAGAAGACCCGGGAGAAGCACGGGCGACGCAAGCACTTCCGCCGGCTGATCTCCGGCCTGCCCACGGCCAGGCTGCGCAGCAGGCTGGTGTCCATGGCCGCCGAACTCGGCACCCCCCTGGTCGCCGTCGACCCGGCCTACACCAGCCGCTGGGGCGCCCAGCACTGGCAGCAGCCTCTGACCACCCCAACCCGCACCACCACACGCCACGAGGCCGCGGCCGTGGCGATCGGAAGGCGCGCCCTGGGACACCCGATCCGGCGACGGACGGCACCGCCCCCACCACACCGGCGTGATGCGGTGGGGCATCGGACCGTCCAGGCCCGACCGGAGGCCCCTGGGCGTGAGGGAACCCGCCCCCGCATTCCCGGACCACGGACACGATCCGACGGCGCCGGACGCGGAGCGAAAGCGGGGGACCAGCGTGCCCACAACCGTTCGGGGCACGCGGCTGAGCACGAGTCCTGGCACCAGGACTCACTCCCGCTCAGTCTCTAGGAACGGTTCAGACGTTCGGGCAGATGTCCTCGACCTTGCCGCCGTCGGCCGCCAGTTTCCTCTCCCCCGCATTCAGCTCGCGTTGCGCCAGCGTGCAGAGCCGGTCGATCCAGCGGCCGGGATCGAGGGGGACGACGGAGGCGCGCGAGCCGTCGATGATGGTGAGGGCCTTGCCGTCGGCGCTGGGTGAGATCTTCGCTCCGTATCCGACGTAGTAGCGGTACAGCTCCCGGTCGTCCGGCACGTCCCACACCAGTTGCTCGCCGGTCTCGGTCATCGTGTGCAGCACGTCGTTCTGAAGGAAGCGGCCGAGGTAGTACACCCCCTTGAAGGTGAGGGTCTGCTTGCTTTTCTTCTCGACGTCGTACAGGTCCACCTGGCCACCGGCGTACTGCACGGCGAGCAGCTTGCCGTCGGGGGAGAGGTCCATTGAACGCACCGGCCTCTGGTCCGGCTCCTTCTTGATCCAAGTCGTGAACTCGCCGGTAGTGAAGTCCCAGAGGCGGATCCCCTCCAGGGTCCGTACCACCGCCTGCGGCTTGCCCGGGACAGCGCCGGCGAAGGTGGACGCCGCCTCGTTGGCGAGCTGCCCTGGCTCCTGGGCCGCGGGCTGGTAGGTCGCGCCGTCCTGCTTTCCGGTGTCGAGCCGCCAGCGGGAGACGTACGACAGCTCCGAGATCACGGCGTGGTCGTCGTCGGAGAAGCTGACGTTGACCCAGTTCGGGGTGAGCCCGGTGAGCGGATCCGGTCCGTCGGCCTTGAGTCCGGGCGGGGCCGGCGGCCGCAGAGCGTGCTCTTCTGTGAGAGTCGCTTTGCCGCCCGCCGCGTCGGTGATCCGCCAGACCAGAACCGTGCGCTGGTCCTGGGCGATGGTCAGCATCCGCCGCCCGTCCGGGCTGAACACCGCGGGCATGGCGGACAGCGGCTGGGACGGTTGCGCGGTCGCGAGGAACCGTCGGCCGGTCAGGTCCCACAGCTGGAGTCCGGTGCCCTTGGAGTCGACGACCGCCATCCTGTGGTGCGGCCCGTCCGGTGTGTCGACGCGGTTGAGCAGGGCGTTGGAGTCGAACTGCGTGGGTGGGCGGACACGCACGGTGACGATGCTTCCGCCGACGCCTACGGCGGCGCGCAGATCGTCGGGAGGACCGGCGAGGGCGACCGGCGGTGCGAACGTGCGGCCGGTGATGTTCTGGTCCTCGGGTGCGGCGGCGGGGGTGTCGAACGTGGACGGCCAGCCTTTCTCCAGGTCGACGACGAGGAAGCGCATCCGGCCGAGGTCGGACCCGATGCGCCCGGTGGGGTTGATCAGGTAACGGCCCGACGCGTCGAGCCGGGGCGCGTAGAGCGGGCACAGTCCCGGGAGGACGCTGTTGCTCCAGTGCTGGAAGCGCTCGGGTGCCGTACCCAGTCGCCACGCCTCGAGCACGCCCTGCTGTGTGCAGGTGGCCAGGACACGCCCGTTGCCGCTGACCGTCGCCGAGGCGGCGGCCTGCTCGCCCCAGGGACGGTGCAGCGTGCCCTGCTCCAGGTCCCAGGTGACCAGTCGGCCCCGCCCGTCGTCGGCGGCGGCACCTGAGGGCACGATCCGCGCGACCACCGTGCCGTCCGCGCCGAACCAGGCCTGGGCCGCGTCCCAGCCCTTCGGCGGGACGAGGGTGCGGCCCGTGCGCTTGGCGTTGTCGGTGCGCCACACGAGCACCCCCTCGTGGCGGATCGCCGCGAGGACTCGCTTCCCGTCCCCGTCGAATCGCAGGTCATGGACGCCGCGCGGATTGTTCTGGACGGCCTTGCCCTGGCGCAGGGGGATCGGCCGGAGGGCCCGGGAGTCGGGGTCGGAGGTGGCCGGCACGCCGAGGGAGATGACGCCCCAGTCGCTTGCCCGGGCCACCATCCGCCCGTCGGGCGAGACGGCAATACGAGCGTTGTCCGTCTTCTTCGTGCGACGCAGGGGTTTGGGCCGTTCCTTCCTCCGCAGGTCCAGGTCCACGAAGTCACCGTTGCTCAGCAGGGCGTACAGGCGCTTGCCGTCCTGTGTGAGGGCGACGTCCTCGACATCGTTCTGGTTCTCCAGCACGACCCGCTCCACGTCCCGCATCCGCAGATACTCCGCCAGCAGGGCCGACCGCGCGTCCGCGCGGTCGGCGGTGCGGTACGCGGCGGCGGCGTAGAGGGAGGAGGTGACGACGGAGATGTCGTCGAGGGTCGCGGCCTGCTGTGCCAAGCGGTCGGACGCCAGCCGCCGCTGCTGTGTCAGCAGGTTCAGATACAGCACGGACACGACCGACGCCGCCACTACGGCCAGGACGGTGACGAACACCCCCAGATACCGCAGATAGCGTTTCCGCCGCTCGGACCTCTCGGCCTCACTTCGCTTCCGCGCCCGCAGCTGGACGCTCGCCGCGATGAACTCCCTGTCTTCAGCGGTCAGTTCGTCACCACGCTCGGCGAGCCACCGCTCTGCCGTACCGAGGGCCGGGTCCTCCAGCAGACCCCCGTCCGGCCGCCCCTCCCGCCACCACCGTGCCCGGTCGTAGCGCAGTTCGCCGCGCCAGGTGAGGAACGCGCGGTCGTTCTCCAGCTGCTCGGCCAGGGGCTGCCAGTGTTCGATGAGGGCTTCGTGGGCCAGCTCCACCGTCTCGCCCTGCTCGGTGTCCGCCCCCAGCACGAGGACGCGGGCCTCGGCCAGGCGGCGGGCGATGGTCCACTGTTCCTCGCCGGCGTCGCGGCGCGTGAGCCGGGCGCGCAGTGCGGTCGTGCTGTCCGGCGGGATCTGGATCAGGGCACGGAGCAGACCGGCCGCGACCCTCGGCGGGGCGCCGCGCAGCGCCCGGCGCCAGGCGGAGTCCGCCTGGCTGCTCAACACTCCGCCGACGCCGCCCAGTTCGCGGTACATGGCCAGGCTGAGCAGGCCGCCGACCTGCCGGTCCCACAGGGTGTCCAGGACGTACCCCAGCAGGGGCAGGGCGCCGGGCCGGCCCGCCGCGTCCTCGATGAGGCGGTCGGCCAGTCCGTTCTCGTACTCCACACCGGGGAAGGCCCGCAGCGGCAGCCTGACCACCTCGGTGAGCTGCTCGCGGGTCATGACGCCCAACTGGTGGGCGGGCGCACCGCCGACCAGTCTGCTCAGCTCGGGGTGGCGCAGGGCGGCGTCCTGGAAGTCGGTCCGTACGACCACGAGGACGCCCACTCCGGGGTGGCGGCAGGCGTCAACAAGGTGGTCCACGACCTCGCGCAGCTCCGCCTCGGGGCGCAGTAGCAGCGCCTCCGCCTGGTCGAGCGCCACCACGAGTCCCCGCGCCGACCGGGAGCGCTCCAGGGCGGCGCGGACCGCGTCGGCGTCCGGTTGCCGCCCCTCGGCGCGCAGGGTGACGACCTCCACGCCCTCCTCCTTGAGGCGGGGCAGTACACCGGCCATGAGCAGGGAGGACTTGCCGGAGCCGGAGGGCCCGGTCAACGTCGTGCTGCCCTCGGGCAGGCCGCCGGGGCACAGCAGGTCGACGACGGCGGTGACGTCCTCGTCCCGTCCGAAGAAGTGCGCGCTGTTCTCCTCGGTGAACGGGCGCAGTCCCGGAAACGGCGACGCGGGCGCGAGCAACTGGGCCAGCCCAGGCACCTCGTCGGCGATGGTGCGGGTCGGGATGCAGAAGCTCTGCCCGCGCTGCGGCGACGAGATCGACGCGACGACGCCGACCACGGCACCCTCTTCCAGATCCCACACGGGCGAGCCGCTGAAGCCGGACTGGACCGGGTCGGACTGGGCGTCGAGCGGCGACATCTGCAACCGGCCGGTACTGGTACGGGCGCGCAGCACGGCGGTGTGCCAGCCGCCCCCGGTGTCGTCGTTCGGCAGCCCGAACACGGCGGCGCGGTGGTCCCAGACCTCCCGGGGCGCCGCCATGAGGACGGGCCGGGCCCCCTGAAGCGGGCGGGCGAGCGAGAGCACGGCGACATCGCCGCTGCCGTCGGCGCGCACCGGCACCCAGTCGCGGACGACGGCCTCGGTCTCCTCGCCCTCCGTCAGCACCAGCCGGACCCGCACCGGCGCGTCGGGCGGCTCACTTCGGGTGAGGGGCAGCCCCAGGGCACTCAGGACGACATGGGCACAGGTCAGCACCAGCCTGGGGGCGATGATCACCCCCAGGCCGCCGATGTGCCCGTTCACGTCCGCGACCTGGACGGTCGCGGCTCCGAGGACCTCTTCGGCCACCGGATCCGACGTGGTCGGCTCGGCCATCTTCCGTATCCCCCGCCACCGTTGACCACATGTGACACCAACGTACTGTCGAGGTCACACCCGGGGCGACGAGCCGGTCAAGATTGTTTTGCGCCAACGGGCCTTGTTGTTACGGCTATTACGGTTGCTACGGCACCTTGACCCACTGGGCCTTACTGGGCGTCCCGCGCCCGTCGTCCACGAAGAGCATGTACCAGCCCGACTGCACCAGGTTGCGGTTCTTCGGCACGGTCACGGTGATCTTGTCCCCGGACGTCTTGAAGTCCAGCGCGACGGACCGCTGGTCCACATCCGTCACATGTGTCGACGCGCTGGGCCGGATCAGCCGCGCCTTCTTGACGCGCGCCGCGTCCCGCGAGGTGAACGTCCCCGAAGCTCCCCGCGCAATGGTCTGCGGACCCCCGCTGAGCGCCGGCCGCGACCCCCGGTAGAGATACGGCGGGGTGTAGATCTCGATCCGCTGCTCGAACGTGCCGGGCTTGGTGTCGGCCCGGTCCCCGTACAGCGAGTCGGAGCCGAAGAACATCACGCGGCCGTCGGGCAGCAGGACCGACCCGGAGTGGTAGTTGCGGCCCACCAGCGGGTCGGCGACCTGGGTGAAGCTGTTGCTGTCCGGGTGGTAGAGCCGTGCCTGGTGGATGTTGGAGTCGCCGCGACCCCGGTAGTCCTCGGAGCCGCCCGACACCAGCACGGTGTCGTCGGGCAGGATCGAGGACTGCGGATACCGGGTGCCCTTCTCCAGCGACGGCCCGTCCGTGAACGTCGGGTCGGCGGCCTTCAGATCGATCAGCCGGGTCTTCCTGCTGGACAGCTTGGACTCGCCGACCCCGCCGCCTCCGATCACCAGGAACCTCTCGTCCTGCGCCGGCGGCAGCAGCACCGTGCCGGAGGTCTCCATCATGTTCGGGTCGCTCAGGCCGGGCAGCCTGGTGAACTCGTTGGTGTCCACGTCCCAGACGCCCGGGTCACGGCCGACGTCGTCCGGTCCGTAGCCCGCGTTGGACCCCGAGTAGAAGATCTTCCCGTTCTGCATCAGGAACAGCGCCGGATAGGTCGGGAACTGCCGGATCTTCCCGGTGTAGGACCACTTCCTGGTGCCGGGGTCGAAGATCTCGTTCTTCCCGGGGACGAGCTGGCCGATGTCGTCGAGGCCGGAGACGCTGAGGATCTTTCCGTCGCTCAGGGTGGTGAGCGTCGGGTACCAGCGGGCCTCGTTCATCGGGTCGACCTTGATGTACCTCTCGGCGACCGGGTCGAACTCGTAGGCGTCGCGGATCCCCTGGAAGTCCTTCTTGTCGAGGGCGAGCTTCTGCGCGATGCCGTAGGTGTTGCGCGCGTCGAGGCCGGTCAGGCCCCGGATGCGGTAGTTGTCCTGGGTGCCCGTCTCGTACTTGGTGCCGCTGCGCTGCGCCTCGACGTAGATACGGCCGAGGCCGGGGTCGTTGTGCAGGTACTTCCCGGTCTTCTTGTCGAAGACCTTCTTCGCACGGGGGACCAGCACCGGATCCTTGGAGACGAACGTCCTGCCGTTCTGCCTGCCGGTGAAGCTCGTGCCCGCGGGCAGCGTGATCGGCTTGTCCGGGTTCTCGTTGTGGACGATCATCAGGCCGCCGGCCTTGGTGACGTCCCCCTTGAGCTTCTCGTAGCGCTTCGTGCCGCCCGCGATCAGCAGGTTGCCGTTGGCCAGCTGGGTGTGGCCGGTGCAGAACAGGTCCTTGGGCGTGGGGATCTTCTTGATCGTGCCCTTGGCGGGGTCCCAGACCCGGGTGTCGAACCGCTTCTTGTCGAAGTTCTTCTGGTTGTTTCCCGAGCCGGCGACCAGCAGCACCTTGCCGGTGTGCAGGAGTGCCGCGTGGATGGTGTCCTGGCGGTACTCCTCGGGGAACTGGACGATGTCCCAGTGGCCGTTCTCGGCCTTGTACGCGGGTCTGTTGATCTTGTACTGGTGGTACTCCTCGCTCCCGACGCGGTACACCCACGGCCCGTTCATCCCGGCCAGCGCGGCTACCGCCGCCGTACCGATCGCGAATCGACGGGCCCGGCGGCGGCCGGCACTGTCGTTCATTCCTTGCGTCCCCCAAGTCCCCCGAGCGCGATCTGCATGGTCTGGTCGTCGCCCCCGCCCGAGGCGGTCCAGGCGGACCGCTGCTGCGGGGCGTGCGGCGCGTATCCCGCGGGCACGGCGTCCTGCGGCTCGGCCGGGCCCGGAGCGAGATCAGGGCCGGTGGCGGCATCAGGGCCGGTGGCGGCCTTGGCGCCGGCGGCGGCCCGTTTCCTCTCCCGCCGCAGCCCGTACCGCCATGCGAAGACCGGCGAGGCCGTGACCAGCAGGGCGAACGAGGCCCAGACGATCATCGCCGGCTGGGAGTGGCCGAGGACGAAGCCGGCGGCGAGCGAACCGGCGAAGACCAGGATGAAGAACCAGTGGATCCGGAAGGTCCCGAACAGTGTGTCGGGGCTGGCCGACTCGCCCTTCGGGGTCACCACGAACCTGCTCTTGCGGCGCAGCACGGCGTCCATCAGCGAGCGGGCGTAGACCGGCGCCGACAGCGCCGACATCACCATGCCCGCGACACCGCCGGACCCCTCCGGCTCGTGCGGGGAGACGTTGTGCCGCCGGTTCCAGATGTACAGGCCGATCTGAAGCGCGGAGGCGTTGCCGTAGAGCATCAGCCACACGGTCGGGTCGATGTTCACACCCGAGGCGCCCAGGCCCAGGAACAGGGCGCAGCTCAGCGCCGCGAGGATCCAGTTGAGGGCGGACATCGGATAGAAGATGATCATCATCGTGTAGTTGAAGAGCTTGCCCGGGGGCATGGAGAAGAAGCCCTTCCAGTACTGCTTGAGGATCGTCTCGTACGTCCCCCGCGACCAGCGCAGCTGCTGGGTGAAGAAGTCCGTCCAGGCGTTCGGGCCCTCGCCGACCGCGAGCACGTCAGGGGTGTACACGGACCTCCACTTGCGGCCCGTGGCCGGGTTCTCGGCGCGGTGCATCTCGAAGCCGGTGGCCATGTCCTCGGTGATCGAGTCGTACAGGCCGCCGATCTGCTTGATCGCCCTGATGCGCACGGCGTTCGACGTGCCGACGAACATCGGGGCGCCGTACCGGTTGCCCGCCCGCTGGATGAGTGCGTGGAAGAGGAACTGCTGCGACTCGGCGGCCTTGGTGACGAAGTTGTCGTAGTTGCCGTACACCTGCGGGCCGATGACGAAGCCGACGTCCGGGTCGCGGAAGTAACCGAGCATCCGTTCCAGGTAGTTGGGCAGCGGCACGTGGTCGGTGTCGACGGAGGCGAAGAAGTCGTAACTGTCGCCGTGCGCCTCGAGCCAGGCGTTGTAGTTGCCGTGCTTGGTCCTGGCGCGGTGCGGGCCCGTGGGCCGGTTCCAGCGCTCGACGCCCTTGCGGGTGAAGTGGTGTACGCCCAGGCGCGCGCAGACCGCCTTCACCTCCGGGTCGTCGCCCTCGTCGAGCAGCCAGACGTGCAGGACACCCCGGTGGCGCAGCCGGACGGCCGCCTCCAGGGTCCTGGTCACCATCTCCAGCGGTTCCTTGCCGGGCACGAAGGTGGTGATGAAGGCGACCCGGGTGCCGGTCTCGGGCATCACCGGGACGGGGTCGCGCGCGACCAGGGTGGCGTGCGCGTTGGACAGCACGTTCATGCAGCGGAAGAGCTCGATCAGACCGATCGAGACCAGCATCACCACATCCAGCGCCGGCAGGAAGTCGTAGGCCGGGTAGTCGCGTTCGGTCCAGTGGCCGGGCTGGAGCAGCCAGACCAGCAGAACGAGCGAGAGCAGTGGTGCCGCGCCCAGCATGAGCGCGGCCCGGACGCGGTGCGGCTCCTGCGAGAGCAGTGAGCGGTAGCGCACTCGGTAGGGCTTGTCGGGGTCCGGCTGGGTGAGGGGTCCGGCGAGCCGGCTGTAGTGCTCGTAGTCGTATCTCGGCAGGGTCTTCTTGATCCGGCGGAACGCCCCCGTGGTACCGGTCCGGTGCGATGGCCCCCTCAGTTGTGTGGTTTGTGATCGATCGTGTGCACTGCGTGACGATTCGTGATTATGCCGGGCGCCCGTCGGCGTCGACGTCATGAGTCATCCCCCCACACGCATGTCAGCGCGTGTCTGTTTGGTCCTGGTGAGTCACAGTCACCATGTCTTCCACTCCCTGAGGACAGGGAACCGTGACATTCCGGTTGCCGGACGCCCCCCTCGGCATCCGTTCATGAACGGGACCCCTCATCCCGTAGCCCCCGCAACCGGTTACTCGCCCCCCAAGTACCGCGAATCGGCGGCATGTTGAACGACCAGGGTTCTACGCTGTTCAGCATGATCGCAAGTCGCCAAGCGCGGTGTTCACCGGTCGAACACGACCACCGGAGACAGTCGTGCACGAATGTTGCCGAAGTGGTCTCTTATGGCACGCTCCGCCCGTATGGAGTCACCTGAGCGCACCGCGTCCAGGATCTCCCGGTGCTGGCGGCAGGTGATCCGCGGGTCCTGCGGCACCTCCACCAGGTCCCGCTGGACGCGGTGGAAGGCGTCCCAGAACGCCTCGAGCACCTCGCTCAGCAGCGTGTTGTCCAGCCCCCGGTAGAGGGTGGCGTGAAACGCGCGGTCGGTCTCCGCGAGGCCGGCGCCCTGCTCCGCCTGCTGTTCCATGCGGTCGACCAGCCGGTCCAGCTCCACCAGGTCGGCCTCCGGCAGCCGCCCGGCCAGCCGGGAGACCAGGCCGGTCTCCACCGCCTCGCGCAGCTCGAGCAGCTGGAGCAGGGAGTCCTCACCCCGGTAGTGCCCGGCGACCGTGCGGAAGGCGAGGCCCTCGATCAGGGGGGCGAAGGACATGGGTCCGACGTAGGTGCCGAAGCCGTGCCGGATCTCGACGATGCCCATCGCCTGGAGCGCCTTCAGCGCCTCCCGCACGGAGTTCCGGCTGGCGCCGAGGAACTCCATCAGCTCCGGCTCGGTCGGCAGTGGGGCCCCTGAGGGCAGCCGGCGGTCGACGATGAGCTTCTTGATCCGCTCCTGGAGGTCTCGGGCTGCCATGGCCAGAGGGTATCCGGCCAAACAACGACAGGCCCCTCGTTCGTACGAGGAGCCTGTCGCCTTACGGGGGTGTGGGTGGCGGAGCCCCCACTACGCGCGGCGAAGCCGCGCAGAAGCAGAGATGGCGATCCGCGTCCGCGCTTTCTGCGGACAGGGATCGCCATCGTCATCGTGCGCCGCCAGGGACTCGAACCCCGGACCCGCTGATTAAGAGTCAGCTGCTCTAACCAACTGAGCTAGCGGCGCCTGCTGACGTCGTTAACTCTACCCGACCTCGAAGGGTGCTCCGGACCACCGGGGCGCCGGTCGGATGCCGCCAGAGGTGTCAGGTGTCCCCGGTCGGGTGAGTGTCGCGTACATCGTTCGGACCGTCAGCATGCGCACCCCGGCGACAGTTGGGAAACTGATCAACGTGCACAGACGCGGACATTTCAACCCGGCATTCGACCCGGAATGTGAGGCAGATCGCATGGTGGCTCCGGTATTCGAGGACGTCGACCCCGCGAGCGACTGCGACTGCCCCGGATGCGCCCACTGGCGGCGCCTTGGCCCCTCGGCCCCGACCGGCCGGTTCGGCGGTCGCCCGGCGGCCCGCCGGGCCCTGGTCGTAGCCGCCGCCGCGTCCGCCGCCGTCGGCGCGGGCCACCCGGCCGCCGCCCTCGTCGCGGCCCATGCCCCGGACCGGCCCGGCGGACCCCACACCCCGGCGGACGGCGACGTAACCGACACCCCCCAGGGCGCCAAGGCTCCGCTGCACGGCCCCGGCGGCAAACCGGCCGAGCCCGCCGATCCGGCCGACCCGCCCGCCACCACCCGCACGGCGATCATCGAGCGGGCCAAGACCTGGGTCACCGCGCAGGTGCCGTACAGCATGACCGAGTACTGGTCCGACGGGTACCGGCAGGACTGCTCGGGCTACGTCTCGATGGCCTGGAACCTGGGCGGCAACGAATGGACCGGCAGCCTCGACCAGTACGGCGTGAAGATCACCAAGGAGGAGCTGCAACCCGGCGACATGCTGCTCTTCCACAACCCCTCCGACCCGGAGAAGGGCTCGCACGTCGTCCTCTTCGGCGGCTGGACCGACTACACGCACACCTACTACACCGCCTACGAACAGACACCCCCGCACGCCCGCCGCCAGGCCACCCCCTATGCCTACTGGAGCAACTCCGACAAGTACGTGCCCTACCGCTACAAAGGAGTGACCACCGCCACGGTGGACTCGACGGCGGACTCGACGGCGGACTCGACGGCGGACTCGAAGCCGGGCGACGCGGCCCCCGCGTCCGCCAGGGCGACACCGGCCCCCTTCCCGGGGACGGTGTACTTCGGCCCCGGTGCCGACAACAAGTACGTCACCCAGCTCGGCCGGATGCTGATCGCCCGGGGCGCCGGTGCGTACTACCCCCAGCAGCCCGGCCCGCGCTGGACCGAGGCCGACCGGCGGGCGACCCGGGCCTTCCAGCTCGCCCAGGGCTGGACGGGCCCGGACGCGGACGGGCTGCCCGGGCCGCGCACCTGGGAGCTGCTGGCGACCGGCAAGGGCAAGGACATCGCACCCGGCCCGGCCGACGCCCCCGCCTCGCACGGCGTCGCCGGCTACCCCGGCCGGAACCTGTTCCGGCCGGGCGCGGACAACCCGTACGTCTACCGGCTCGGACGGCGACTGGTGAAGAAGGGGTTCGGCCGGTACTACCCCGACGGACCCCACTCGCGCTGGAGCGAGGCGGACCGCCGGGCCGTCGAGGCCTTCCAGCGCGCCCAGGGCTGGCGGGGCGGCGCGGCGGACGGCTGCCCGGGACCCGAGACCTGGCGGCGGCTGTTCTCGTAACCGTCCCCCTGTGACCATCCATTCGTGAAGCGTCTGGCGCGGAGGCTGGAGGCACGCATGAGCACGACCACTGAGCACACGTCCGATTCCGAGGGGCCCGCCGGGGAAACGCCCAGGCCCGCCCGGCTGATCCACAACGAGGCCACCACCGAGATCCCCGTCCACCTCCTCTTCCGCGACGACCCCGACCCGGCGCCGGTGCCGTTGCGGCCGGCCGTGGTGGGCCGCCGGCAGGGCACGGGCGAGCAGCCACGGCTGGTGGGCCGGCCAGGGCCGGCCCGGGCGCGGCCGGTGCCGTCGGCCGACCCCGAACTCGTCGAGCGGCCGGCCCGGGCGCTGCCCGGGGCGGCGGGGGTGCTCGCCGGGGCCTGCGGGATCGCCGGGTGCCTGGCCACCTCGTGGTGGGCGGGAGTCCTCCCGTCGTTCGCGTCGCACGCGCCGCACCTGTCGGCGTCCGCGGGCGCGGGAGTGGGTCCGGCCCAGTGGGCGGCGTACGCCGGGGCCGGCGCGATCGGGCTGCTGGGCTTCGGCGGTCTCACCCGGGGCCGGACCGGGCGGGCCTGGGTGCTCGGGCTGTTCGGCCGCTACGGAGGAACGGTTCGCCGCACCGGCCTGCTGTGGGTCAACCCGCTCACCCGGCGGCACCGGGTCGACGTACGGCTGCGGCACTGGCGCAGCGAGTCGATGCCGGCCGGCGACGGCAACGGGGTGGCGCTGCGCGTGGTGGTGCTCGTGGTGTGGCGGGTGCGGGACACGGCGCGGGCCTGTCTCGGTGTGGACGACCACGAGACGTATCTGCGCGAGTGCGTGGAGGCGGCGCTGGCCCGGGTGCCGGTGGAGGTGCCGGACGGCGGGCGGGTGTTCGTGGCGGCGGCGGGCGACGCGCTGACCCGGCTGGTGGCGGCGGACGCGGCGGCCGTCGGCCTGGAGGTGTTCTCCGTGCGGCCGGTCCGGGTCGAGTACGCGCCCGAGGTCGCCGCCGTGATGCAGCGCCGGCGGATCGCCGCGCTGGACGCCCAGCAGCGGTCCCGCATGCTCACCTCGGTCGTCGACTCGGTCGAGGACACGGTGACCCGGCTGACCGTGCGGGGGCTCGTCGACCTCGACGACTACGAACGCAAGTCGCTGGTGCGGGACCTGACGGTGGCGTTCTGCGTGGGGCGGCCGCAGCCGGGTGTGTGAGCGAAAACGCGCCCCTTGATTGGTATGGACATGTTCATGTAACCGCAATAATCTGACACTTGGTCTAGACCTGCACAGCTCACTGAACCTCCCCCACGTTCTCCAGGAGCGGCAGCATGCGCACACAGACCAAGGTGTCCGCAGCCGTGCTGGGCCTCGCCACCGCCGGAGCCTTCGTGCTCTCCACCGGCGGTGCGAGCGGTCACGGCTACACCGATCTCCCCATCAGCAGGCAGAAGCTCTGCCAGAACGGCACGGTGACGAACTGCGGCGACATCCAGTGGGAGCCGCAGAGCGTCGAGGGCCCGAAGGGCTTCCCCGCGGCCGGTCCGGCGGACGGCCAGATCTGCAACGGCGGCGTCAGCCGGTTCTCCCAGCTCAGCTCGCCCAAGACGCCGTCCGGCGCGGACTGGCCGACGACGAAGGTGAACGGCGGTCAGAGCTACACCTTCCGCTGGCAGTTCACCGCCATGCACGCCACGACCGACTTCAAGTACTACGTCACCAAGCAGGGCTGGAACCAGAACCACGCCCTGTCCCGCTCGGACCTCAACACCACCCCGTTCCTGACCGTGCCCTACGGCGGTCAGCGCCCGCCCGCCACCCTCAGCCACAGCGGCACCCTGCCGACCGGGCTGAGCGGCCATCACGTCATCCTCGCGGTATGGACGATCGCCGACACGGGCAACGCGTTCTACGCCTGTTCGGACGTCACGTTCTGACCGCCGTCCAGGTTCAGAGCTTCTCTTGAGGAGCGTGCGCCGGCGGGCGGGGTACGTTCCCGCCACGCCGATCATCGGGGCCGGCGCACGCACCTCGGGGGTCTCATGGAAGCTCTGTTCTATGTCGTACCCGTTGTCATGATCGCGTTCATCGTGTTCGCCGCGGTCCGGCTGATCGGCCGCTCCCGGCAGATCAGCAGCGCCTGGAACAGCGGCCTCACGGCCGAGGGGCGATGTCTGCGGTCGTACACCACGACCAGTGGTGGCGGGGACACCTCCGTGACCACAACGATCCACCACGTCTACGAGTTCACGACACGCGACGGACGCACGGTCCGGTTCGACGAGGAGAACGGCCCCGCGACCACCGTCGAGGGCGACTTCGTGACCGTCCACTATCTGCCGGACCGCCCCGAGCAGGCCACGGCGCACGCTCCCGCACGAGGCAGGCTCGCCGCGGGTCTCGGCTGCATGCTGGCCTTCTTCGGCGTGGCCATCGCCTTCTGCGTCGTGTTCATGGCCATCGCCCATTACGTCTTCGCGGAGTCGGACGGCCTGATGCCGTAGGGCTCCACATCTGACGGTACGTCAATTACCGTGCGCCTCCATGAACTCCAGTGAGCGCACGGTCGCCGAGCTGATCGCGGCGCGGTGGGGGGACCACCGGCCGGGGCTGTGGTTCGAGGAGAGGGTGCTGACCCACCACGCGGTCGCGGCCGGAGCCGCCGCCCGCGCCGCCCTCCTGGCCGACCTGCTGCCGCCCGGCGCCCAACCGCACGTCGGGGTGCTGCTCGACAACACCCCGGAGTTCCCGCTGTGGCTGGGCGCGGCCGCACTGGCCGGCGCGGCGGTCGCCGGGATCAACCCCACCCGCCGGGGGCCCGAGCTGGCCCGCGACATCCTGCACACCGAGTGCCCCGTCCTGGTCACCGAGCGCACCCACCTCCGGCTCGTCGACGGCCTCGACCTGCCCGGCACACGCCTCCTGGTCACCGGCACCCCGGAGTACGAAGCCCTGCTCGCCCCGTACGCCGGCGCCGTACCCGATCCCGCCCGCGCCACCCCGGACGACCGCCTGCTCCTCTACTTCACCTCCGGCTCCACCGGCGCCCCCAAGGCCGCGATCTGCTCCCAGGGCCGCCTGGCCGCCGCCGGGGACTCCCTCGCCGCGCAGTTCGGGGTCCGCCCGGACGACGTGCACTACATCTGCATGCCGATGTTCCACGGCAACGCGGTGATCGCCGACTGGGCGCCCGCGCTGGCGGCCGGGGCCGGGGTGGCGCTCAGGCGGCGGTTCTCGGCGTCCGGGTTCCTGGCGGACGTGCGCCGGTACCGGGCGACGTACTTCACCTACGTCGGCCGGGCGGTGCAGTACGTCCTGGCCACCGAGCCGTGCCCCGACGACCGGGACAACCCGCTGCGCCTCGGCTTCGGCACGGAGGCCGGGGCGGTGGACGCGGCGGCCTTCGAGCGGCGGTTCGGGGTGCGGCTGGTGGAGGGCTACGGCTCCTCCGAGGGCGGCGCCGCGATCCAGTGGTCGCCGGGCACGCCGTCCGGCGCGGTGGGGCGGGCGGCACCGGGGCTGGTGGTGCTCGATCCGGAGACGTGCGAGGAGTGCCCGCCGGCTCGCTTCGACTCCGCCGGGCGGCTGGTGAACGGGGACGAGGCCATAGGCGAGCTGGTCAACCGGGGACCGAACCCGTTCGAGGGCTACTGGCGAAACGCCGAGGCGGAGGCCGAGCGCCGCCGTGACGGCGTGTACTGGACGGGCGACCTCTTCTGCCGGGACACCGACGGCTACCTCTACTTCGCCGGCCGCGCCGACGACCGCCTCCGCGTCGACAGCGAGAACCTGGCCGCCGCGATGATCGAGAACATCCTGGCCCGGTACGAGGGCGCCACGGCTGTCGCCGTGTACGCGGTGCCGGACCCGGTGGCCGGGGACCTGGTGATGGCGACCGTCGCCGGGGACTTCGACCCGCCGGCCTTCGCCGAGTTCCTGCTCGCCCAGCCCGATCTGGGCACGAAGATGGCGCCCCGGTTCGTCCGGGTGGCGGAGCGGATGCCGGTGACCGCCACCAACAAGATCCAGCGGGCGGGGCTCAGACGGGAGGGCTTCCGGTGCGAGGATCCGGTGTGGTGGCGGCCGCCGGGGGAGTCCGCGTACCGGAGGCTGACCGCAGAGGACAGGGCCGCACTGCTCGAGGAGTACCGGGTACGGGGGCGGGAGGGGCTGCTCACTCGGTGACGGCCCGAGGTGACGAGAAAGGGCCCCTCGCTCGAAGCGAGGGGCCCCTCATCCGTGCGCCGCCAGGGACTCGAACCCCGGACCCGCTGATTAAGAGTCAGCTGCTCTAACCAACTGAGCTAGCGGCGCATGACTCCCGCCTTCCGCTTTCCGCGGCGGGCGACGAAGAAAATACTACCCGGTCCCGAGGGGTGCTCGGGACCGGGTTCGGTCGCGCTAGATCGCCAGCGACAGCAGCACCGGCGCCGCGTTCCGGTTGAGCGCGTCCGCGGCCTGGCGCAGGCGGTGGGCGTGCTCGATCGGGAGGGACAGGGCGAGGCAGCCCACCGAGGCGCCCGCTGTGATCGGGACCGCCGCGCAGACCGTGCCGACCGCGTATTCCTGGAGGTCCAGCATGGGCACCGTCGGCGGCTGGGACTCCAGGCGGGAGAGCAGGAGCTTGTCGCTGGTGATGGTGCGCGAGGTGAGGCGGGCCATCTTGTGGCGGGAGAGGTGGTCGCGCCGGGCGTTGTGGTCGAGCTGGGTCAGCAGGCTCTTGCCGATCGCGGTGGCGTGGGCGGAGTAACGGAAGTCGACCCACTCGTTGACCGCGGGCGTGGCCGGGCCGACCGCGCACTGGGTGATCTTGACCTCGCCGTCGACGTACCGGCTCATGTAGACGGCCGCGCCGACCGAGTCGCGCAGCCGGTCCAGGGTGTGCTGGAGCGTCTCGCGCAGAGCGCCCTCGCGGTCACGGGCCGAGGTGAGCCGGGCGAGGGCCGCCCCGGTGACATACGCCCCGTCGGCGACCTGCTCGACGTACCCCTCGCGGCGCAGCATGCGCAGCAGGGTGGTCAGGCGCTCGGGGCCCAGGCGGGTGTGACGGGCCAGTTCGGTGTCGGTCACCCCGGTGGTGTGGCGTGCCACGGTCTCCAGGACGCGCAGGGCGTCCTGGGCGGAGTGGTACGGGGCGGTCGGCTCGTGCTTCAGCGCCACGGTGTTCCCCCTGCGCTCGCTCTGTGGGCCGCGATCCGGACGGCGGATCCCTATCACGATAACCGGCAAGAGCCGCACAGGGAGAGGTTGTTGGCGAGAAAGTGGCCCGCATGTGGCCTCTCAACTGCGGCGCAGGCTCACTGGCATATGCCTGCGGCATGAACCGGCGTCCGGACCTCGCGTGATGGTGCGTTCACTTCCTGTAGTCAGAGGACCGCGCTGAGAAATTCCCGGGTCCGTTCCTTTTCCGGGTCACCGAAGATCCGCTCCGGCGGCCCCGATTCGATGACCCGTCCGCCGTCGAACATCAGTACCTGGTCGGAGATGTCCCGTGCGAAACCCATCTCGTGGGTCACACAGAGCATGGTGATGTCGGTGGTGTGCGCGATGTCACTGAGCACATCGAGGACGCCCGCGACCAGCTCCGGGTCGAGCGCGGAGGTCACCTCGTCCAGCAGCAGCACCTTCGGCCGCATCGCCAGCGCCCGGGCGATCGCCACCCGCTGCTGCTGGCCGCCGGACAACTGCGTCGGCCGGGCGTCGCACTTGTCGGCCAGACCCACCAGGTCCAGCAGCTCCCGGGCCCGCGCCTCCGCCTCGTCCTTGGACAGGCCGAGCACGGTCACCGGGGCCTCGGTGACATTGCGCAGCACGCTCATGTTCGGGAACAGGTTGAACTGCTGGAACACCATCCCGATCTTCTTGCGGACCTCGCGCACCTGCTTCTCGGGTGCCGGGAAGAGCTGCTCTCCGTCGACCGTGATGGTGCCCTCGTCCGGCTTGGTCAGGGTCATCAGCAGCCGCAGGATCGTGGTCTTGCCGGAACCGGAGGGGCCGATCAGGGTGACGTGCTTGCCGGCGTCGACGGAGAAGTTCAGCCGGTCGAGCACGGTGTTCGTGCCGAACCGTTTGGTGATCCCGTCCAGGCGGATCAGCTCGCCCCCGCCGGTGGACGGGCCGGCACTGGCGCCGGGTTCTTTCATCAGAGGGGTGTCAGCGGACAAGGCGTCGCTCCAGGGCTCGTAGAAGAAGGGAGGACAGATAGGCGATGAGGATGAAGGCCACGCCGATCACGGTGACGGGCTCGGTGAACTGGAAGTGCTGCTGGGAGTACAGCCGTGCCTGCCCGAGCATCTCCAGCACGGTGATCGCCATCAGCATCGGCGTGTCCTTGAGCATCGAGATCACGTAGTTGCCGAGGGCGGGCACGACGCGCCGGATGGCCTGCGGCAGGATCACCGCGGTCCACGTCCGCCGCCGCGGCAGGTTCAGCGCCGTCGCGGCCTCCCACTGGCCCACGGGCACCGCCTCGATACCGGCCCGGTAGACCTGCATCGTGTAGGTCGAGTAGTGCAGGCCGATCGCGAAGACGCCGGTGGCCAGCGCCGAGAAGGTCAGACCCCACTCGGGCAGCACGTAGAAGAGGAAGAACAGCTGCACCAGCAACGGGGTGTTGCGGATGAACTCGGTGACGACCCCCACCGGCCAGCGCACCCAGCGGGTCGGCGTCCGCATCAGCAGCGCCCACACCAGACCCAGGGCGAACGAGATCAGCGAGCCGAGGGCCAGCGCCTTAAGCGTCACCTCCAGGCCGTCCCAGAACTGCGGCATGAATCCGCTGACGGCGCTCCAGTCCCACTTCATGCGGCACCTCCGCCCGCGGCACCCACGCCGGTCATCTGTGCGCGCTTGCGTTCACGCGCCGTCGTCTCCGTCCCGGGGCCCTTGCCGATCCCGGCCCTCAGCCGCTTCTCCAGCACCCGCATCAGCCGCGTGAGCACAAAGGCGATCACGAAGTAGATCAGCAGGACGTACGTGTAGATCTCCGCGCTCTGCTGGAGCGCCAGCCGCACCAGGTTGGCGCTGAAGGTCAGGTCGCCCATGCCCATGACGGAGACCAGCGCGGTGCCCTTGAGCAGCTCGATCAGCAGGTTGCAGAACGGCGGGACCATCTCCGGCACCGCCTGCGGCAGCAGGATCAGCCTGAGCCGCTGCGCGGGCGTGAAGCTCAGCGCGACACCGCCCTCCCGCTGCGCCGGGTCGACGGCCTGAAGCGCGCCGCGCACGATCTCCGCGCCGTACGCCCCGTAGGTGAGGCCGAGCGCCAGCGTGCCGGCCCACAGGGGCACCAGCTGCCAGCCGAAGGCGATCGGCAGCACGAAGAACACCCAGAAGATCATCACCAGGGCCGAGGTGCCGCGGAACACCTCGGTGTAGAAGCCGGCGAGGAAGCGGACGATCCACAGCCGGTGGGTGCGGGCGACGCCCACCACGAAGGAGACGGCCGTGGCCAGCAGCGCGCTGAACACCAGCAGCTGGACCGTGGTCCAGACTCCCTCCAGTACGAGTTTCCAGAGCCCTGAGGTCATTTGCCGCACAGCTCCTTCGCGGTGAGATCGGTCATCTCGGCCTTGGTGAAGCCGAACGGCCGCAGGATGCGCTCCAGCTCCCCGCTCTTCCTGAGCTTCTTCAGCTGGGCGTTGAAGGCGTCCCGCAGCTTCGTCTCCGTCGGCCGGAACGCGAACGCGCCCCCGTCGACGCGCGGTTTGCCGTCCACCACGGGGACGAAGGGCTTGATGGCCTCCGCCTTGGCCGACTTCGCCACCACCTGGCGGACGGTGACGGCGGTTCCGGCGAAGAAGTCGACGCGGCCCGCCTCGACGGCGTTGAGCCCGGCCACCTGGTCCGGGACGATCAGGATGTCGCTCTCCTTGTAGCCCGCCTCGACCGCGTGCTGGATCTGGGCGTACCCGGTGCCGATGGCGCACTTCGCCTTCTTCGCCACGGCGTCCTTGAAGGTGTGCAACCCCTTCGGGTTCCCCTTCCGGACCACGAACGAATCCAGCATCTGGTAATCCGGGTCGGCGAAGATGACCTGTTCGCAGCGATCCGGGGTGACGTACATCCCGGCGGCCACGACGTCGAACTGCTGGGAGTTCAGGCCGGGGATGAGGGAGCCGAACTCCGTCGGGACCGGCTGCACCCGGTCCACCCCGAGCCGCTTGAAGACGGCCCGCGCCAACTCCGGTGCCTCACCGGTCAGCCGCCCGTCCTTGTCGATGTATCCGAAGGGGATCTCACCGGCGATCCCGAGGCGTACGACGCCCTGGGCCCGGAGCCGGTCGAGCAGCTCGCCGCCGTTCGTGGTGGACGCGGTGGCCACGCGTGAGCAGCCCGCGGCGCCCAGCGCACCGGCCGCCGCGATACCGGCGAGCACCGAGCGGCGGGTGTGTCTGCGTTCGTATCCGGTTGTGTGATGGTCGTACCCGAGTGGTGGAGCCATGGCGGCGCGGCTACCCGAACACAAGCCACTTATGCGCCACGGTTTTCACGCGCCTGCGGCGGTACGCGGCGCGTACGGGGTACACGTACCGCCGGCCGGACGAACCGCAGGAGGGCAGGACATGACCGCACTCGGAATCCTCTACCCGGGTCACTTCGCCGAGGACGACTACGCGCGCATCGAGCAGCTCCTCGGCAGCGACATCCGGGTGGACCTGGTCCGCATCGAGGTCGCCGAGGACATCCACCGGGTCGACGCGCTGCGGGAGATGGGTTCACCCGAGCGGCTCGCGGCGAGCGTGGAGGGGCTGCGGCTGGCGGGCGCGGAGGCGGTGGTGTGGGCGTCCCCCAGCGGCAGCCTCGGGCACGGCTGGGAGGCCGCCCAGGAGCAGGTGCGCGCCCTGGCCCGGTCGGCGGGCATGCCGGCCTCCTCGACCTCCTTCGCCTTCGTGCACGCGGTGCGGGAGCTCGGGGTGCGGCGGGTGGCCGTCGGGGTGCCCGCTCCGCAGGAGGTGGCCGATCTGTTCGCCGACTTCCTGCGGGCCGGGGGCGTGGAGGTGGCCGGTGTGCGGGCGGCGGGAGCCGTGACGGCGGAGGAGATCGCGGAGTGGGGCGAGACGGAGACGCTGGCGCTGGCCCGGGCGGCGGACGCGGCCGGCGCGGAGGCGGTGGTGCTGCCGGACACCGCGTGGCACACGGCGGCGCACGTCCCGCTCCTCGAGGAGGCCCTGGGCAAGCCGGTCCTCACGGCGAACCAGGTCACGGTGTGGGAGGGGCTGCGGCTGGCCGACCGCCGGGTGAACGCGCCGGCGCTGGGGGCACTGTTCACGCGGGAGCCGATCGTGCAGGCCTGAAGATCCGAGCTGCCCGGGAATAAACCGGAGCCACCCTCCTGTTAAGCCTCTCCACAGGCCACCGCCGAGCAACAGGAGGCACCCACCGTGTCGGCAGACGAGATCCGGGGAACCGCGCAGGGGAGCGCCCCCGTCCCCCTCTCCGTGCTGGATCTGGTGACCGTCGGCGCGGGGAGTACCGCCACCGACGCACTGCGGACCAGCGTCGCGCTGTCGCGGCTCGCGGAGTCGCGGGGATTCCACCGGTACTGGGTGGCCGAGCACCACTCCATGCCGGGGGTGGCCTCCTCCTCGCCGGCCGTGATCCTGGCCCACCTCGCCGCGCACACCGAGCGGATCCGGCTCGGGTCGGGCGGGGTGATGCTGCCGAACCACGCGCCCCTGGTCATCGCCGAACAGTTCGGGACGCTGGAGGCCATGGCGCCCGGGCGGGTCGACCTCGGGCTGGGGCGGGCACCCGGGACCGACGGTGCCACCGCGGCCGCGCTGCGCCGCACGGACACGCTGAACGAGGGCGCGGACGACTTCCCGCAGCAGCTCGCCGAGCTGACCCGGTTCCTCGACGACGACTTTCCCGACGGGCATCCGTACCGGAGGATTCACGCCATACCCGGACCGGTCCAGGCGACCTCCCCGGGCGGCGTCCAGTCACCGCACCGCCCGCCGGTCTGGCTCCTCGGCTCCTCCGGCTTCAGCGCCCGCCTCGCCGGTCTGCTCGGCCTGCCCTTCGCCTTCGCGCACCACTTCTCGGCGCAGAACACGATCCCGGCCCTCGACCTGTACCGGGAGTCCTTCCGGCCGTCCGCGGTGCTCGACCAGCCGTACGCCCTGATCGGTGTCTCCGCACTCGCCACCGACGACGAGAAGGAGGCCCGTCGGCAAGTACGCTCCACCGCCCTGAACATGATCCGCCTGCGCACCGGGCGGCCCGGCCTCTTCCCCACCCCCGAAGAGGCCGAGGCCCACGAGTTCAGCCCGATGGAGGAGGATTTCGTCGCCTCCTGGACCGGCAACATCGTCCACGGAACGGCCGACGAGGTCCGGACCGGCCTCGACGAACTCCAGAAGCGAACCGGAGCCGACGAGCTGATGCTCACCTCACACGCCCACCGCGGTGAGCTGCGCCTGCGCTCGTACGAACTCGTCGCGGACGCCTACGGGTTGCCGACCGCGTAGGTCTGGGTGCCGAGCAGCTCGGAGATGCGGTCCGGCGGCACCGGCCGGGAGGACTGCGGGCCTTGGCCGGTTTCGCGGCCGGTTCGCCGGCCGGCGAGGGGGCGGCGGGGCTCGACGAGCCGCACCGGTGGGCTGTTGCCGACCGCGTGTGCGCTGCGGTGACGTGCGCCTGCGCTCGTACGAACTCGTCGCGGACGCCTACGGGTTGCCGACCGCGTAGGTCTGGGCGCCGAGCAGCTCGGAGATGCGGTCCGGCGGC